>CALXON010000044.1 GCA_944389985.1 uncultured Spirochaetaceae bacterium
GTAAGAAAGAGGTCAATACTTCTCTCATCAGCTCCCGGGAAGTGCTTTCTCAGATGATCTTTCATCCGGGAAAGTGCGTCTTCGGGAGTATATTCATCGATCTTCCTTTCCAGCTCCTCACCGAAGACAGCTTCAGGGATCGCATATCTTGAAATACCCCAGCCGTATTTCCTGCCATCCTTTGTGAGCCTGTAGTCAAATCCTGAGATGACGACAAAACCTTTCATCTGGAGACCTGTTATCGCTTCATTGAATGAACTTTCAGACATATTGCTCTTCGCTTTGAGGAATGTTGAGGTCTCGGAACCTGTCTCCTCAAGGATCGAGTACACTCTGATCTCATTCCGCTTCGCATGCTCGTCATTGGAGAAGCCCTCGAAATCATAGCCATCACGTCTGTACGCAAGAAGGGGCGCCATCATTTCCGCCGACACGAATCCGGGAGCCCTGCAGAAGAACTTGCCGTATGTTCCTCCTGTCATCTCTATGGCATCGGTCTTCCAGTCCCATACACCCATTCCGTCAGGCGGGAACCATATGCTCCTGTCAACCATCTCCTCCAGAGAAAGACCGGGAATCACGGAACGGAAGAATGGAAGGAAACCGTATTCATTGATAGCGTCTCTGAGATTCTCGAGTGTGCAAATCATGAAAATATAGTAGCACGCAAAGTGTTTTCTGTTTATTATCGACATTGGGTATCACAATGAAGAAAGCATCTTATGAGATCGACATGGTCAATGGACCGCTTTTCGGTAAAATCCTGCAGTTTTCCATACCGCTGATGCTCTCAGGCATCCTCCAGCTGCTATTCAATGCCGCTGACATAATCGTCGTAGGTCAGTTCACCGGCAGCCAGGCCATGGCCGCGGTCGGATCAACGGGAAGCCTGAACAATCTGATCATAAATATCTTCATAGGACTTTCTACCGGAAGCAGTGTACTCATGGCCATGTACTATGGAGCTAAGGACAAGGACAACATAGAGGATCTTGTACATACCTCGATACTCCTTGCCGCTGTATCCGGAGTCATCCTTGTTGTCATCGGTGTGATACTCGCAGCACCTCTCCTGACACTTATGGGAACTCCTGATGATGTCCTTCCGCTTGCCGTACTCTACATGAGGATAGTATTCTGCGGTATGCCTGCCCTGATGATCTATGATTTCGGTGCCGGAATACTCCGTGCGGTAGGTGATACAAAGCGGCCTTTGATGTTCCTCTTCGCATCTGGCGTCATCAACGTTGTACTCAATCTGTTCTTCGTCATAGTACTCGGAATGGGAGTTGCGGGAGTCGCGCTTGCCACGATCATTTCCCAGTATATATCGGCATTTCTTGTCCTCAGATGTCTCATACACACTGATTCAGTCTATAAGCTCAGGGTATCAAGGCTTCACATCTCCAGAAACAAGTTCGTCCAGATCATCAGGATCGGACTTCCGGCAGGTGTGTCCGGAGCTGTATTCTCGATCTCCAATGTCCTCATACAGTCTTCCGTAAACTCCTTCGGTTCCGTGACGATGGCAGGAAATGCAGCGGCACAGAATATCGAGGGTTTCATATACACAGCGATGAACTCTCTCTACCAGGCATCGATAAACTTCACGAGCCAGAATGTGGGAGCAGGAAAGACAAAGAGGATAGTGTCTGTACTGTTCTGCTGTCTGGGTACCGTGACGGCTGTCGGACTTGGACTCGGTGCTCTCGCGACACTCTTCGGGGAGAATCTTCTCGGAATATATTCCTCCGATCCGTATGTCATCTCCTATGGCCTTATAAGACTGAAGCTCATATGCATCACATACTTCCTCTGCGGTCTCATGGATGTCGCCTGTGGATCCATAAGAGGTCTCGGATACTCAATAACTCCGACTGTCGTATCACTTCTCGGTGCATGTGCCTTCCGTGTCCTGTGGATCTACACGGTATTCAGAGCTGATCATTCGCTCTTCACGCTCTACGTCTCCTATCCTGTGTCCTGGATCATCACGTTCCTTGCCCACATGGCGTGCTTTGCTGTGTTCTACAGGAAATACAAGCTCAGAATCAGACAGAAGGATATGCTCAGAAAGCTTGATGCAGCCGGACATGAAATCTGATTGACACCCTGGCGGCATTACAGGTATTAAGAAGACAGGAGGCCATAATGAGAAAGGCTCTGTTGATTCTATTACTTGTGTTTGTCGTCATTTCTTCGGTCTGGGCATCTGATGCCATCCCTGTGAAGGTCCTCATCCTGCCGAAGTTCGAGAACGGTGAGATGGCCGGCGATTTCCCCGGAGAGGCTCAGTACTACTATGAGGCTTACCTTGATGGAGCTGATGAGTATGAGATCAAGGGCGGAACACCTGGATCACTTCTCTATGTCAAGGATGGAGTTGCGCTGTATGTGACAGGAATGGGAAAGATCAATACCGCAATGAGTCTCAATTCCATTCTTCTCGATCCCCGTTTCGATTTCTCCGACTGCTACTTCATCAGCACAGGCTGTGCAGGTTCTGCGACGGAGTATTCTGTAATGGGCGATGTGTTCGTCATCACGGCCGCGATCGACTATGATCTCGGACACCATGCAGACCCGAGAGAGATGGAGAATCCCGAGAATCCCACATGGTTCCATGATGCAAGCTATGACAGCTCTTCCTACAAGCTTCTTGATCAGGATCTCATGGCGAGAGTCTATGATCTTGTGAAGGATGTGGAGCTCGAGACCACGGAGAAGACAAGAGCATTCATGGCATATACATTCGACAATGCCGAGTGGGCTGTAAGAGATCCTGAGGTCCTCCGCGGAACAACGGTTACAGGAGACAACTACTGGAAAGGTGAATATGACCAGCAGAACGCAAGAGCGATGTGTGAGGTCTATGGTGCTCCTGATCCGTTCGCACTCTCAGAGATGGAGGACGTGGCTCTCGCAGTTGTTCTTGACCGCTTCGGACTTCTTGACAGATACATCATCATCCGCGACAGCGTGAACATGGTCGTATTCATGAACGGTGTCACACCGGAAGGTCTCTGGGATCCATCACGCGTCACAGATTCCCTTTCCGATGAGGACTCAATCGAAGCTGCTGATATCTTCGCAACAGCTATGGAGAACAACTTCAAGGTGGGTTCTGTAGTAGTGAACGCTATCCTTGATGGAACACTCTGATCATAACTGGAATACTTTCAGATCCTCTCTGTGTCAGGCAGGGAGGATTTTTTAGTACCTTTAAGGTCATCATAGAAAACTGATAATAAACCACCTGTTACAGGGGTGGAGAGGAAAGGAGTATACTCTTGAATCAAACACATCTTTTGCGTGATTTGAATAACCGGATTGAGAAGGGGAGAGTTATAAGGATCCAGACAATACCATCGATTGCTGCTGATAATATGTATTATGTTCTCTTTCTGCTGTTGTCGATATGTTCTTGCATTTACATTGGTTATTCAGATTGAAAAAAAACGACCACTCCCTGTGAAAGGAGTGGCCAGTTTCTGATCGTGTTCAGACTCAGATAGCTGCAAGCATTGTAGGAACAACGGAGATGAGAACTCCGGCAGCAACTGCTGATCCGATAACTCCGGATACGTTCGGTCCCATGGCGTGCATGAGAAGGAAGTTCTGGGTATCGGCTTCCTGTCCGACCTTGCTTGATACACGGGCTGCCATAGGTACGGCAGATACACCTGCAGATCCGATGAGAGGATTGACAGGGTGCTTAGGATCAAGCTTGTTCATGAGCTTGCCGAGAAGAACACCGCCAGCTGTTCCGACACCGAATGCAACCATTCCAAGAACGAGAATACCGAGAGTCTCGATATTAAGGAACTTGTCAGCAGCCATCTTTGATCCTACAGAAAGTCCGAGGAAGATGGTTACTGTGTTCATGAGTGCGTTCTGCATTGTGTCAGAGAGTCTCTTGATGACACCTGACTCAGTTGCGAGGTTACCGAACATCAGTGCTCCGATGAGAGGGCAGGCTGAAGGAAGAAGGATTGCACAGACTGTGATTACCATGATCGGGAAGATGATCTTCTCGAGCTTGGATACAGGTCTGAGCTGCTCCATTCTGATCTTTCTCTCCTTCTCAGTCGTGAGGAGCTTCATGATAGGCGGCTGGATGATAGGTACCAGAGCCATGTATGAGTAAGCTGCGACAGCGATTGAACCAAGATACTCAGGTGCGAGGCGGCTTGTGACATAGATGGCTGTAGGACCATCTGCTCCTCCGATGATTCCGATGGATGATGCAACATTGAGGTCAAAGTTGATTCCAGGAATGAAGGAAAGGAGCAGAGCTCCGATGAGAGCTGTGAAGATACCAAGCTGGGCTGCAGCTCCGAGAAGGAGCGTCTTCGGGTTCGCGATGAGCGGTCCGAAATCAGTCATGGCACCTACGCCCATGAAGATAAGTACAGGGAAGAGTCCTGACTCAATACCGGCATCATAGAGAATCTTTATGAAGCCTGCATCGCCGGATGTCGGATCGACAGCGGCGATGAATGCAGATGGGATATTCGAAAGGATACATCCCATTGCGATAGGTATGAGAAGCAGAGGCTCGAAGCCCTTCTTTATAGCAAGATACAGGAGAAGGAATCCGACAAGGATCATGATCGCACAGCCAGGTCCGAGTGCACCTGCTGCGGCTGCTCCGTCTCCCCACATTGCTCTGAGCTGATCCGGGAACAGGACTCCGAAGATTCCTGTGGATGTCCAGAGCTGGACAAGTCCGTTTAAGATTGCTTCCATCTCTTTCTCTCCTTAACCGATGATCATGAGCACTGTGTCTGCTGTGAGCTGATCACCCTGGCTTACGAGGATCTGCTGTACGACACCGTCGCATGGAGAGTAGATCTCATTCTCCATCTTCATAGCTTCCATGACCATCAGAACCTGATCCTTCTTTACAGCATCACCGACCTTGACGTTGAAGCGGAGTACAAGACCCGGCATCGGTGCCTTGATCTCTGTTCCTGCGCCTGTTGCCTGCGGAGCTGGTGCCGGCTGTGCAGTTGCGGCCTCAGGTGCCGGAGCCGGTGCTTCCTGTACAGGTGCCGGCTGAGGAGCTGGAGCTGCTGCGACCACAACGCCGCCGATTGTCATCAGGAGTTCTCCTGACTGGAGCTGCTGACCCTGGGAGACAGGAATTGAAGAGACGACACCATCGCATGGAGCGTAGATCTCGTTCTCCATCTTCATAGCCTCCATGACCATGACGACCTGATCCTTCTTTACTGTCTCGCCTTCCTTGACATTGATGCGGAGTACGAGACCCGGCATCGGAGCCTTGACCTCTTCTGAACCTGTCACGACTGTCTGCTGTGCAGGTGCGGCCTGAGGAGCTGCTGCAGGAGCAGCTGCCGGAGCTGTGATGCCATCAGCAATTGAAAGCGGGTAGGAGACACCGTTGACGACAGCTGCGTTTCCGCCGAGCTTGACGCCATAAGCCTTTCCATTGACTGTGACTGTGTATTCGCCATTGGAAGCCTTCTTTGCAGCTGCCGGAGCCTCTGCCTTCTTCTCCTGGCTCTTGAGTCTCACACCGTTGACCTTTGCCTTGCCTGTGAGGTAGAGGATTCCCTTCTCCTTACAGGTTGATGCGATGAAGATGTTCTCGTCATTGATCGGAAGTCCTGCTTCCTCGAGCATCTTCTTTGCTGCCTCGACACCCTTCTTAGGATCCTTGTCATTGATGTCAACGACCTTCTCCGTTGTCGGCTGGAGCTTGAGCTGCTCTGCTGCGGCCTTCACGACCTCCGGATCCGGAGCGACAGGAGTCTTTCCGAAGTAGCCGAGAACCATCTTGCCGTAACCTTCAGCGATCTTCTTCCATGGTCCGAACATGACGTTGTTGAATGCCTGCTGGAAGTAGAACTGGGAAACAGGTGTTACAGATGTTCCGAATCCACCCTTTGCTACTGTATCGCCCATAGCCTCGACGATCTGAGGATACTTGTCCATGAGACCGTTGTCTCTGAGCATCTGTGTGTTTGCTGTGAGAGCTCCACCCGGAAGAGGGAAGAACGGGATCTCAGGATTGACTGACTTTGCCTCTGGCGGGAGGAAGTAGTCTGCCATGCACTCCTCGAATACCTTCTCAGCGTCTCTGACCTTGTTGATGTCGACATCGAGTGTGTAGTCAGTGCCTCTGAAAGCGTGCCACATTGTCAGAACGTCCGGCTGGCATGTTCCGCCGGAAACAGGTGACATCGAGAGGTCGATGGAGTTGGCACCTGCATCAAGAGCAGCCATGTACTGTGCGACTGACACTCCGGCTGTCTCGTGTGAGTGGAAAACGATCTTCACATTCGGTCCGAGGAGCTTTCTTGCTCTCTTGACTGTCTCGAAGACGTTGTGAGGAGTCGATGTTCCGGAAGCGTCCTTGAAACATACGGAATCATATGGAATGCCTGCATCAAGGATCTGGCGGAGAATGCGCTCGTAGAAGTCAGGTGTGTGTGCACCTGTGACTCCCTCAGGAAGGCTCATCATCGTGACTGTGACCTCGTGCTTGAGACCTGCGTCATGGATTGCCTTACCGCTGTCGATGAGGTTGTTGACATCGTTGAGTGCATCGAAGTTTCTGATTGTCGTCATACCATGCTTCTTGAAAAGCTCAGCATGAAGCTTGATGATGTCTCTCGGCTGGGAATCAAGACCTACGACATTGACTCCTCTTGCAAGAGTCTGGAGGTTCGCATCAGGTCCTGCGACTCTGCGGAACTCATCCATCATTGCGAATGCGTCTTCATTCGTATAGAAATAGAGGGACTGGAATCTTGCGCCGCCACCTGCCTCGAAGTGGGTGATTCCTGCCTCTCTTGCAGCTGCGACAGCCGGCATGAAATCCTTTGTGAATACGCGGGCACCATAGACGGACTGGAATCCATCACGGAACGCCGTAAGCATAAAGTCAACTTTCTTCTTGCTCATCTGTTAACCTCTTTTTCCTTATTCTCTTGACTTGTCGTATGCAGCTGCGATTGCTGCTGCGACTGCCGCATCGTCGTTTGCGGGCGCGGCTGCCATTGTCTTTGCCGCCGGGGCTGATGCTGCCGGCTTTGCTGCTGCCTTGGCATTGGCTGGGTGGTTCGCATCTCTGGACATACAGAGCTTGCTCATGATCTTTGTTGCATAGATCAGGATGACAAGGAATACGAATACGGTTCCCATTCCAAGAACCAGGAGCACAAGGCCGTCTTTAAGCTGAGCTATAAGCACATCTCTCGGCATGTTATATAACAATCCCAACATGTATTACTCCTGTACCGAAAAGCATCGGTATTCAAGTTCAGAATATATCAGAGATAGGGAAGGAGGTGCAACACCATAGACAGCTCCAACAGATAAATAAATATCGGTTATATGAAAAGAAAGAGGCTCCCCGCAGGAAGCCTCATATTGAGTAATCGTCTGCTATTCCAGTGTGTATGTGATTGACACCTCAGCTCTTGCCGTTATGTCACCTGCACGGTAGCTTACGGCGGTGTTTCCGCTCATGTCGGCTTCTGCCGCTGCAAGACGGAAGACTGGTGTGTATGAAGATGAGGAATCGGAGATCCTGTCGACTCTTCCGAGCTTCGCACCAGCAGCTCCGGCAAAGGTCTCGGCTTTCGTCCTCGCATCATTCACAGCCTCGATGCGTGCAGCTCTGAGAGCCTCATCCATGTCAGAAGAGGAGAGTGTGATTGATGAGAGAGTGATGCCGTCAAGTTCTGCGAGCCTTCCGTAAACAGCACCTATTCCCGAGATGTCCCTGACAGTCACTTTCAGAGTCTGTGATGCGGACTCTCCCGTGTGGATGCTCTCTCCATCCTTGTATACATACTCAGGAGAGACTCCGATGTACTGTGTGATGATGTCATCATCAGCGATACCGAACTCTGTCGTGAGTATTCCGATGGCTTCATTCACCATCGCAGATGTCTTGTCCATCGCTTCCTTCGTTGTATCCTCAGTGAA
>CALXON010000045.1 GCA_944389985.1 uncultured Spirochaetaceae bacterium
CAGGCAACCAGAGTTCAATATTGTCAGCAAGATCAGTACTGCTGTTCTCACTTATGGCTGGAATGCAGAAGCTTCCGATGACATCTTCTATGTTGCTTACGACAACACCATGGCCGCTGTACATGAAGATGAGAAGATCATCAGGATCTGCTTCCTCAGCAATCTCCTTTATTGCAGGAATGATATCATCATTTAAAGTCCATCTTGAAATCTTTCCAGTATCACTGACAGAATTCCTGATGGAGAATTCACCTTTCTCCTCAACGAAGAGAGTCTCCTTTATCTCATCAAAGCCTGTATGTCCTTCTTTATAGAGATCCTCGATCTTCTCTATCACATCAAAGTTGTTGACAGTCTTCAGAGCAGAATCCGTATTATGATATTCACATAGAATTCCGACAACATACAGTGTCCTGACGCCATTGGCTTCAGGTGCGACAGCACAGGAAGCCAGTAAGAGTACAGATATAAGAACAATAATGATCTTTCTCAAAGAATCTCTCCTCACCCAACTACAGTGATTATATCACCTGATAAGTGAGATCAGAATAGAAAGAGATACTGTGAATCAGATATTCCAGGTTGTTACTCTAGTGAGAGGAATTGTCCTGACTGTCGTATATCCCTGATACAGGAATGTTGCAGAGACATAGATATCAACAATTGGAGTCATGAAATTGGATGCAGGATCCTCGTTATCTGAGAACTCCCTCACCTCTCCGCTGTCATTCGTTCCAAGATAGTTTGCTATACCGCTGAGAAACGGTTCTCCATTGAATCTTGCAAGCGTGAACTGCTTTTCCTTCAGTGTTCCCTCATTCAGAATAAGGTTGAAATAATAACCTCCATCAGGCTGCTGCTGTGCTGAAATGCTGTATGTAACGAACTTGTCATATCCGGAGCCCGCACCCTCATCCCTGTCAAGATACATGTCTATGTCATTTAAAAAGACAGGACGGCTGAAATTGTTGTCAACATCGGTGAACTCATAAAGTCCTACTGTCGTAGTCTCATCATTGGTTGTGACGGTTACGGAGTCTGTTGCGATCGGCGTGTTCTTGCTCGGTCCGCTTACAGGACGTGATGGTACATATGATGATGAATAGGAAGAATTGAACGAGGAATCAATATTGTATCCGCTGATACCGCCGGAGGACGCTATGGCATAGTAGAAATGAAGTACAGGAGTTCCTGTGACAGGCGTGAGATGTATGGTGGTGGTCTTTCCAGTCTGTCTGTCAATATATGTGTAACTTAAATTGAACTGAATCTGCCTGTTGTTGATCTCATACTCATCAACTTTGTCCCACTCGAACATTCGTGGCATTCCACAGCTGGACAGGGAAAATAAGAAGAGGACAGTTATGAAGATAAAGGATTTTATATTCCTCCCCACTACTGTCCTCCTGATAAAACTGATCAGGCTTTGATCAGTTCATTGAAATGAGATGAGCCTGAGCAAGGCGTGCATACTCGCTTGCCATGCCGTTATCCGTCACCAGATAAAGACCTGTAAGCTGCTCGAAAGCTGCCTTAGCAAGGTCAGTCTCACCTGTTGCCTCGTAGATGCGTCCTGCATTGAAGAGAGCCTTAGGCGCATAAGCTGAATCCGTTCCGAATGTGTCGAAAACGTAGTTGTAGAGCTCAAGAGCCTTTGCAGAATCACCCATGCTGTCATAGGCTGCTGCCTCATTCATCACTGCAAGCTCCGCAAGGTATGTACCTGACTGGGCATCCGCTACAGCTCTGTAGAGATCCGCAGCATTCTGGTAGTCGCCAGAATCAAATGCGAGATCAGCAAGCATGAGCTGTGTCTTTGCTCCAGGATACTTCTCCAGAGAAGAGGATGCGATCAGAGCTTCAGCAGAAGCCTTGAAGCTGTCCACATCAGCCTGGTATCCCTCATCATCTGAAGACATGAGAGCAAGCGAAGAGTACTGATCCTCAAGTGCGACAAGAGCATCGAACTTCTCTTCTGTCGAACTCTGGATGACTGTAAGGGCCACAGCAACAGCAATCACAACAACCACGATCGCCACAAAGATAGCAACAATGAGTTTTGCATGCTTGCCTATGAAACTGTTGAGCTTATTCTCAATCTTCTGCGAGGATGTAAGATTTACTTCTTTTTCTTTCATGTCCCTACCTCAGGAAAAGCTGCGGGACTGGGCCCGCAGTCTGCTTACTCCTCGTCCTTCTTCGCCTTCAGCATGTCAGCGAAAGGATTGTAGGTATCATCCTCTTCCTTCTCATCAGCCATGTACTTGGCCATCTCAGACTCCTGAGAGCGCTTGATCATCTCCTTGATGGAGAGGCTGAGCTTCTGTGCCTGAGGGTTGATGTCAACGATCATAGCTGTGATAGGCTCACCGATCTTGGCCTTGTAAGCCTCAAGGACCTCATCCTTGTACTCCTCATCTGGTCCGACGAGATTGTACTTGGAGATAAGTCCCTCGATGTCTCCGAGAACCTTCACGAACACACCGAAATCTGTGACTGAAGAGATCGTACCCTGGATTGTAGAGTACTTGGGATAGTCCTTCTTGAGTGTGCTCCATGGATTTCCCTCAAGCTGCTTCACGGAAAGTCTTACCCTTCTGTTCTCCGGCTCGACGCGGGAAACGACAACCTCGACCATGTCTCCTTCCTTGCAGAACTGATCCATGCTCTTGATCTTCTTTGTCCAGGAGATGTCATCAATGTGGAGGAATCCGTCAATGCCGTCCTCGAGATTGATGAATGCACCGCTGTTTGTGACCTTCACTACAGGACCTGTTACGACCTTACCTACAGGATAGCGCTCGTTGATCGAATCCCATGGGTTGTCCTGAAGCTGCTTGAGACCGAGAGATACCCTCTTCTTGTCAAGGTCATAGCCAAGGATCTTTGCCTCTACGACATCACCGATGCTGACGATGTCCTTAGGATTCGTGATCCTCTTTGTCCATGAAAGCTCGGAGATGTGTGCAAGACCCTCGATACCGGGCTCAAGCTCGATGAATACTCCGAAAGATGTGATCTTCGTGACAGGCTTCTTGATGATGTCGCCTACCTGATACCTCTCCTCGAACGTTGTCCAAGGATCCGGTGTCATGTGCTTGAGGGAAAGGTTGATCTTCTGAGTCTCAGGATCGATGTTGATGAGTCTGAGCTGGACGATCTGTCCCTTCTTCACGAAATCCTTAGGTCTTGTGACATGACCCCATGACATATCGTTGATGTGAAGAAGACCATCGAATCCACCGAGGTCGATGAATGCACCAAAGGAAGTGAAGGACTTGACCTCTCCCTGTACGACATCTCCGATCTGGACTGTCTGGAAGAATGCGTCCTTGTTCTCCTTGATCTTCTTCTCAAGGTACTCACGTCTGGAAACAACGCTTTTGAGCTTTGTTCCGGCATGGAACTTGTCGATTACGAAATAGTCCGTCTTGCCGATGAGGCTTTCCGGATCCTCAACACGGACAATATCAGCCTTTGAAAGCGGGCAGAAACCCTTGTAGTCAGCACCAAGATCGACTTCATAGCCACCCTTGATGACCTTAACAAACTTGCCGAGAACAGGAGTTCTCTCCTCTGCTGCTTTCCTGAGGATCTCCGTTCTCTCCTTAGCCTCAGCTCTCTTCTTGGATACGACAACCTGTCCGCGTCCGTCATCGAGCTTGACAATGGTAACGGCTACCTTATCACCAAGCTTAGGCAGTTCCATGAATTCGTCTACAGGGATCTTTCCTTCGCTCTTATAGCCGATATCAACTAAAACTGATTCGTCATTTGTCTGTACAACAGTACCGGTTACGATCTGACCGACTTCCA
>CALXON010000046.1 GCA_944389985.1 uncultured Spirochaetaceae bacterium
CTGAAAGTCCTGAGGTGTCACTTCCGTCTATAATGATCGTTCCCGATGTCGGGACATCCAGACAGCCGATGAGCGCCATGAGAGTGGACTTTCCAGATCCCGAAGGTCCCATTATCGAAGTGAAGGAACCGGAATTGACTGTGAGTGAGACGTGATCGAGAGCCTTGACGACGGTGCTTCCTGTCCTGTAGTGGCGTGACACATCACAAAGCTCTATGACGTTCTTCATCTGGGGCCTCCGGGAGGAGGACCAGCTGGCGATCTTCCTGAAGATGATGAACCTAAGAGGAGGGTGTCTCCCGCATGGATATCACCTTCAAGAACCTCTGACAGTCCTTCTCCGAGATACTCTGTCCTCACTTCTCTGGATGAGATTGAACCGTCCTCTTCGACAACGTTCACACTCTCCTTTCCACCTCTTTCCCGTATTATGGAGGAGTGGGGGATGAGAAGGATGGTGGTCTCTGTCTCTGATTCCAGTGTTCCCTCAAACGTGAATCCGGGAATTATACCCTCCGGTGGATCCTCTATCAGGAGCTCGACATCGACAACGCCTATACCCTGATCACTGTAGCGTCCGAGCATCGGGATGTAGTCGACAACGGCCTCGATCGTGTATTCCGGGTATGCCTCGAAAATGATTCGGGCTGTCTGTCCCTCGTAGACATATGGCATATCGATCTCATCGACCTCGACTGTAGCCTTCAGTCTTGATCTGTCGACTATCGTCATGACCTCGTCTCCGCCCTCGAAGTAATCACCGGCATCCACGTCGCGGGATGCGACCTCTCCGTCAAATGGTGCCACAATATCCGTATACTCCAGTGATTTTTCCGCAGCAGTCTCCCTTAGTCTGAGAAGCTCGAGTTCCCTTCTTGAACCTGAGAGCTCAGCTTCCTCTATCTGATCCCTGATCTCCTGAAGGGAAGCAAGCTGGGATGTGTTGTCTATGGATGCCAGAAGCTGTCCCTCAGTCACATGATCACCCTCATCCACGAATACTCCGGTCACAGCACCTGTGGATCTGAATCTCATGGTCTGACTGTCATACGGCTCCACATACCCTGAAATATCGATCACACGAGTGTATGTGCTTTCATATGCCTCCGCAGTCCTCATTTCAGGAGACAGAGCTGACGCGTCATCCTTCTTTCCGTTCCTGAGAAGGATGATGACTGCAGCTGCCACTATGAGCACGACTGCCAGAGTGATTATCCTTCCTCTTCTTCTCATAGCGCATACTCCTTCGCATCCAGTGCAAGCTGAAGTCCTTCAAGAAGCAGTATATCCCTTTCCATCAACGTCAGTTCCTCACTGGTCTTTGCATCATGGAGCTCCTCTTCCGTTCCCAGGCCCCTCTCATACAGGGCTTTCCTGTATTCAGAGAGTGCTTTCTGATACTCTATATCACCTTCGTTGCTGCTGAATGAACGTTGCCACGAGAGAATTGAGTAGATCAGCTCCTCGCGTTCCTCATCAAACTCTCTCTTCCTGTCCGAGTAGTCATTCGCAGCGATGAGCGCGTCATTCAGGAGCGTTCTGAGCTCAAGATCATCGAGCTCTGACTCCGTATCCCTTGTCCAGGAGGCCCCGATGGAGAGGGCAGGTGAGAACGAATTTCTTTCAGTCCACGTTCCGCCACCGGAAGCTGAGAGAGACCATTCTCCCGCCGTGAGCTCGATAAGCCCCTGAGCTGTTATGGAGTCGTTGAAGGAACGGACACCATCATTCATCAGCCCCGTTCCGAGATAGAGTGAGGAGTCTGCGGAGGCTCCGAGACGGAGATACATCGGATTGTTCTCGGATTCAGCTATGTTGTATTCCTCCCTGGCTATCTCCATGTCGTAATAGTATTCCTCCAGGGAGGATGGGACACCTGAAATGTCGGGAAAGACAGGAGATGGAATATCTGTGATCCCTTCCCATTCCATTCCGGTAAGAGTGAGGAATCTCTCCTCAAGATACCTGTGTTCCCTCTTGAGTACTGCAAGCTCATTCTCCGCACGCGCTATGGCGAGTTTTTCCTCTATGAAGATTATTGAATCCTCGCTGAGCGTCTCCAGTGCAAGCTCATCGCTGAGATCTTTCTTCAGATTCCTGATCTCCTCTTCTGTCTCTATCATGCTTCTCTCGTTGTTCAGGATTGATATGATGAGTGAGATCACCGTACGGTCTGCTGCTATGAGAGTCTCGTTGTACACTCTCTCTGTCGAGAGCCGCGCCCTTCCTGCTTCCAGTCTCTTCAGCTCTTCGTCATCCGTTCCCCAGTCGAACGTATGGTACAACGCGATCTCCGGTCCGAGCATCGCTCCCTGTCCATCGTATCCTACAGTGAAAGGCATTCCGACCGAGAGCTCCGTGTTTCCGTCCGGAGAGATATATGATGCTCCTAGCGCCTCTACGGATACCGCATCGTCATAGTCATACGGGGATACTCTCAGAGAAGCTGAGTACCCCGCCTTGTCAGCTGCCTCGAGCCGCTGTACTGACAGCATGCCCGATTCATAGGTCAGCTCCGCATTCGCGATATCAATGCTGTTCTTCCTTGCCTGACTGATTATCTCCTGATACGACGCCCCCGAGAGGGTGAAAGGAATCAGAAGCAGTATCGTGAAAAGGAATCTTCTCCGCATCATAGAAAGAATGAAACCACAGAATAACCTGTCCTTCCAGAAGAACAGGTGCATTTTCCATGAAAAAGAGTGAATTGGGGATCAGGTGTTGTTCATCAGTACCTTCTCACAGGAATCCGCCACATGCTCGCAGGCATCGGCGCACTGCTCAAGGTATCTGTAGACATCTCTCCAGATTATGATCTCAAGAGGTTCTGTCTCGGAGGTGTGAAGCTTCCTCATATTCTCAATGAATATCCTGTCCGCCTCTTCCTCCATGGTGTTGATGCTTATGATCCTGTCCTTCAGTGTCTTGGAATGCTTGAAGTTGCTGAAGTCCTGTACCATCAGGTGCATCTCACTGCAGCAGCGTTCGACGACATCCACAGCCTGATGCATCTCAGGACGGATTTTCTTCACGTTGTCGCAGTACAGTCTGAGAACCACATCCTCCAGCTTGTCCACAACTTCATCGAGACACTGGCTGAGAAGTACTATGTCCTCTCTCTCGATGGGCGTTATGAATGCTTTCGCGAGCACATTCATCAGCTCATGCTTCTTCATGTCTGCATCGTGCTCGACTTTGTGTATCTCATCCAGGATTCCGCTGAGATTATCCGGGTCATAGTTGTCGATGCACTTCCTGAGTATTCTGGAAGCCTCCACAGCATGCCCTGCGCATGATGTGAATGTATCGAAATAGAATGTGTCCTGTTTTTTCGCCATATTGTCTCCTTATCCGAAAACGGAAAGAAATATCTTCGCCATCAGGAAGCTTATCAGACCGCAGCCCGGGAATGTGAATATCCAGGTGAGCATCATGTCCCTGACAACCGAGAAGTTTATCGCACTGAGCCTTCTTGAAGCTCCTACACCCATTATCGCACTGGTCTTTGTGTGTGTTGTGGAGACCGGAATACCGAAAACCGATGAGCAGAGCAGACAGAGGGATGCCGCGACATCGGCACTGAATCCCTGATACTTTTCAAGTTTCACCATATCCATTCCGACCGATCTGATGATCTTCTCTCCGCCGACACTCGTTCCGACTCCCATCACGATGGAGCAGAGGATCATGAGCCATACAGGAATCAGTACTCCTGACACACTGGTCTCACCGTTTGAGAATGCTATGCCCAGAAAGAGTACTCCGATGAATTTCTGACCGTCCTGTGCCCCGTGCATGAAGCTCATTGCGGCAGCTCCGCCGATCTGTGCGTAACGGAAGACTATGCCTGCCTTCCTCCTGTCGGCGTTCCTGCATATGAATGCCACGAACTTGCATACGATATAACCCATCGCGAATCCGAGTATCAGTGAAAGCACAAGTCCATAGACGACCTTTATCCATTCCGATCCGTTCACTGCGGAAAGTCCCTGTCCTGTCGCGATCGCGGCTCCTGTCAGTCCTGCGATGAGACTGTGGCTCTCGCTTGTGGGAATACCGAAGTAGGAGGCTGCCGTGCTGTATACGACTATTGAGAAGAGTGCTGCCGAAAGTGCGACGAGGGCTGTGTTCGTATCACTGCCGAAGTCGACCATGTTGCTTATTGTCGAAGCGACGGATGCGTTTATCTTCGTCATTATCAGGACACCGATGAAGTTGAATGCCGCGCTCATGAGAATCGCGGGTCTTGGCCTCATGCAGCGTGTCGTTATGCATGTCGCAATGGCGTTCGGAGCATCGGTCCAGCCGTTGACGAATATTACGCCAAGAGTCAGGACAACTGTTATGAACAGTGTCGGAGATGAGAATATCTGCTGACAGAAATAAGCAAAAGAAACATCCATCGGTCAAAGCGTAAAGTAATCATTAAATCCATGTAAAGGACAGGTTATGCCGGAATATGTTATAAGTTTGTTAAATATTCAGGCCGCAGATGATCTGATGGCAGATACGGCCATATACGCTATAATGCTCTCTGTGCAGGAAAACGAGATCAGAAAAGTAGCCGGTAGGTTCGGTTTTCATGATGTGTCAAGTATCAGCAGGATATCCGCAGGGCATATAAATGCGACATACAGGATAGACACGGCGGAAGGGCAGTTCATTCTGCAGCGCATAAACACATCGGTGTTCACTGAGCCTGAGAGGATGATGGAGAATATTTCCATCGTGACAGAAAAGATACCTGAACTCAGGATCATAAAAACAGAGGATGGCAGACTCTGTGACAGGGAAGAGTACGGTGTGTTCCGTATGTATAACTTCATCCCTGATTCGGTGAGCTATGAGTATATCGATTCTGATCAGCTTGCAGAACGCATGGGAAAAGCTCTGAGAAGCTTTCATACAGTGCTTTCCGGTATCGATGCATCATCTCTTTATGAGACGCTTCCGCATTTTCATGATATGGCTTTCCGCTTCAGGCAGTTTGATGAGGCGCTGGATGCTGACAGGGCAGGAAGGAAGGCTTCTGTG
>CALXON010000047.1 GCA_944389985.1 uncultured Spirochaetaceae bacterium
TACCCATGAGACATACATCAGCCCCCTCACATGGCGGTACGGTTCTGACGAGATGAAATCAATCTTCTCTGAGGTGCATAAAAGGAAGCTCCTCAGACGTGTCTGGATAGCACTGGCAAGAGCGGAAGCCAAGGCCAGAATCGTCACAGAAGCCCAGGTAAAGGAGCTTGAAAGCCATAAGGACGATATAGACATAGACAGGGCATCGGAGATCTAAAATGAGATCCACCAGGACCTGAGGGCAGAGATAAAGACATACGCGGAGCAGTGTCCTCTCGCTGGAGGAATCATCCACCTCGGGGCGACAAGCATGGATGCTCTCGACAATGCTGACGCTGTCAGATTCAAGGAAGCGCTTCTTGTGATCGCATCGAGGCTCGGTACGCTCATGGAAGCCCTGTCCGGGCGCGCAGAGGAGATGAAGGACGTCCCGACGATGGCGTTCACACACATACAGCCTGCGGAGATCACGACAATAGGCTACAGACTGTCACAGACGCTGCAGGACCTCGCAGATGATGCTGACGACCTTCTGTCCGTGATCTCATCAATCAGAGGAAAGGGAATGAAAGGGGCTGTGGGAACTGCTGCCAGCTACAAGGTGCTTCTCGACGGGACAGGAGTAAGCGCTGAGGAGCTTGAGAACATGGTCTTGGATGAACTCGGGATAAAGCCGTTCACAGCAGCGACTCAGGTATATACAAGAAAGCAGGATCTGAGAATAGTCTCGGCCCTCTCATCCATCGCAGCGACACTCCACCGTTTCTCACTAGACATGAGGATCCTTCAGTCTCCTCCTGTAGGGGAAGTCTCGGAGCCGTTCGGAAAGAAACAGGTAGGATCCTCTGCCATGCCTTTCAAGCGCAATCCGATAAACAATGAGAAGATCTGCTCACTGTCCCGCATTGTGGAGAGCTCCTACCAGGCAGCATGGAACAACGCATCTCTCATGATCCTCGAACGCACTCTGGATGACAGCGCTAACAGACGCATATTCATTCCTGAAGCCTTCATAGCCCTTGATGAAATGCTCCTCACCGCGACAAAGATCGTGAAAGGCATGTCATTCCACAGCGAGGCCACAAGAAGACTGATGGAGAACTACGGCATATTCGCCTCAACTGAAAGACTTCTAATGGAACTCGGAAGACGTGGAGCAGACAGGCAGAAGATGCATGAGACTATAAGGGAGGAAAGCCTTAAAGCATGGGCTCTTGTCCAGAGCGGCAAAGACAATCCTCTCAGGGAGAATCTTGCAACGGATGAGGAGATCCTGAGATACATCCCGCATGATGAGATCATCCAGCTGCTCGACGCATCTGACTACACGGGAGACGCGGAAAAACGCACAGAAGCTGTTCTTGAGAGAGCATCAGCTCAGATCATCAGGCTGAAGAGTGCGAAGTAGATTGCTGTCCTTATAAACCTCGTAAGGCATGCCAGTGTGACCTTTCTGGCATCCATCTGCACGGCACCTGCCGCCACACAGATCGTGGAGAAAGGAAGCGGAAGTATGCCTGCGAGGATGACGAACATCACGCCATAGCGTCTGATGTATCCACCCCACTTCAGATAGGCCTTTCCAGTAAGTCTCTTGATCACAGGAATCCTGTACAGAAGTCTTCCGATGGCATAGCTCGTCATTCCGCCGAGAGCGGATGCGCTTCCTATGAGAGGAATCATCATAAACGGATTGAGTCCGACCGCTATCGGATAGACGAAGTCCGGAGAGATGGGAAGGATCAGGGTATCGACGATATAGACATAGAGGAAGATTCCGAGCAGCCCGAAGCGCTCCTGAACCATCAGCACGACATCATTGTAGCTCTCTTCCCCTATCAGTCTGGTAACCCCGAAGAATGATGAGAGCATGACGATAAGCGGAATACAGCCTATAAGTGCAGCCTTCTTCCAGTTTATATGGTGATCTTTCTCACCATCATGTCCGTCTTTATATTCCTCACCGGAAATCTTATCAGCCATTGACACCTGCAACCTCCCTGACACTCTTCAGGAACACTTCAGGACTTTCCTTGAATGAACCGCGGAACATACCGTTCCTTCCACCACCTCTGAGAGAGAGCTTCTCCTTCAGAAGGGCAAACTCCTCATCACGCCCATGAAACAAAAAACGCCCTGACATATCCGCGATCATCACCGGAGAGGGATAATCAGAAGGGATGATGCTCTCATATGCCGATACATCCAGCTCAGAGCAGATAGAGACAGCGGATCCGGAGAGAAGAGGCTTCAGTGTGAGCTCCGCAGCCAGTTCCTCAAGTTTCCGTATCCTGTGTTTAAGCTCAGTATTCTCCTTCAGTACCCGTTCCGCCTCACTGGTTATCTCATCACCTTCTGCGGAGAAAAGAGCGGAAAGACGCTGGACAACTGCGAGATTCCTGCGTCTGAAGGACAATGCGGCCTTGCCGCACTTCCACATCGTGCGCACATGTCCTCTGATATGTTCCTTGCCTGTAAAGACGATCTCTCCGATCTCTGCTGTATTTCCAAGATGGACACCGCCGCATGCGACTTCATCAATACCGTCTATATGCACGATCTTCACCCTTCCGCTGACCTTGATCGA
>CALXON010000048.1 GCA_944389985.1 uncultured Spirochaetaceae bacterium
CGCATACTTCTCCCTTATCTCCTTGTCCTCAGGCCTCTCTTCCCTGAACTGCCAGAACTTCAGGCTCTCCTCTTCCAGTATCGCCGATCCGTCACTTCCACAGATCTCTATCCTCTTCAGGAATCCCGGATACGCCGCTGTCGACCCTTCTATTATTCCTATCGCTCCATTCCTGAACGACAGTACCGCTCCTGCTGTATCCTCTACCTCGATCCTCTCATGTGCAAGTGTCGCTGTCCTCGATGATACATCCTTCACATCCCCTCCGAACCATCTGAGTAGATCTATCGCATGTATCCCCTGATTCATCAGCGCTCCGCCTCCGTCCATCTTCCATGTCCCATGCCAGCTTATGTTGTCATAGTACTCCTGTGTGCGGTACCACTTGATCTGGGCGTCTATCAGCGTTATCTTTCCGAACCTTCCTTCCTCTATCGCCTCTTTTATCAGCCTCGGCGCATCATGGAATCTGGACTGGAACACTCCTGAGAGCATGACCCCGTTCTCATCTGCTGCCTTTATCAGTTCATCACATCTCTCTGTTGTGATCTCTATCGGCTTCTCGATGATCACTGCCTTCTTCTTCGCCTTTATCGCTGCCAGCGCCGGCTCAAGATGGGCTCCTGACGGTGTCGTGATCGTCACTATATCCACATCCGTGTCTTTCAGGAATGCCTCTATCTCATGGTAGCTCTTTATTCCATGCTGGGCGGCAAACGCATCTGAGCGCTCCCCGTTCAGATCATAGCAGGCTACCAGCTCCGCATTCTCCAGTGACTTCACCGCTGCCGCATGCACCTTCGCTATCGCTCCCGTTCCGATTATTCCGAATCCATACTTCCCCGCCATCATCTTCCTCCTGTCTTCTCCGCCTTCTCATCCGCTTCGATCGCAAGCCTCATGCTCTCAAGTACATGCTCCTCATCCATCGCTGTGTCCGTTCCGTTTATACAGTCAAGGATGAACTCTCCGAAGAACGGGAATCCTGTCTTCCCTGTCACCTCTTCGTGTCTCTCTCCTTCCCTGTCCACTATGTAGACATGGTCTCCTGTACGGCTCTCTGCCACATTGATGTACTTCCGGATCTCTATCGTCCCTTCCGTTCCGATTATGAATACCCTTCCGTCTCCCCATGCTCCGAGTCCGTCCGGTGTGAACCAGTCGACCCTCACAAAGCATGATGCTCCGCTATCTGTCTCGATAACCGCCTCTCCGAAGTCCTCGAACTCAGGGTGGTCCTTCGTGTTCTTGTTCCCCTTCGCGCTGTATCTGACCTCTGCCTTCTTCGACCCTGTGTATGACAGCAGCTGTTCATACTGGTGGGATCCTATGTCCACAAGTATCCCTCCGTTCCTCTCAGGATCGAAGAACCATTCAGGACGTGTCGGTGCGTTAAGCCTGTGTGGTGCCATTATGTTTATCGCAACCACCCTTCCGATCCGTCCTTCCTTTATCAGTCTCTCTGCATACACGGCACCTTCCACATGGACTCTCTCTCCGAAGTAGACCATGTACTTCTTTCCGGTCCTCCTGCATGCTTCCCTGACTTCTTCCAGTTCCTTCCTCCTGAGCATTCCCGGCTTGTCACAGAAGTAGTGCTTCCCTCTTTCCATGACCTCCATCCCCAGTCCTGCTCTCCTGTCAGGCCGGATGGCGCTTACCACAAGCTGGATGCTGTTGTCTGAGAGTATCTCCTCCCTTTCCATCAGCCTCACTCCCGGGTAGCGCTCCGTGAAGGCTTCAGCCTTCTTCCTGTCATCATCGTATACACCGACTATCTCTGCCCCGGCTTCCAGCAGGCCGTTGGTCATTGCAAATACATGCCCGTGATCAAGGCCTATCACTGAGAACCGGAACTCCCCCGGCCCCACAACTTTCGCTGCGGTTCCGGAGAATACCGGTGCATAGTTCATTCCATCCATCTTGTCAGTCTGCAATTCTCTTACCCTTCATGAACTTGAACACGCCAAGCTGTGCGAGAATCATGAGTACGATCAGTATGAGGAAGAATATACAGATCGGACGTGTGAAGAGCGGTGCGAATGAGCCGTCTGAGAGCTTGAGTGCTCTTCTCAGGTTCGAGTCGAGCATCGGTCCCAGAATGACTCCGAGAAGGAACGGCGCTGCCGGGAACTTCATCGCTGTGATCACCACTCCCAGTAGTCCGAATACAAACATGACCTTCACATCAAACAGGTTGTAGTTGATCAGATACGATCCGATCACACACAGCACATACACTATCGGCATTAGGTACTTCTTGTTGATTCCAAGAATACGGACGGTAGCCTTGGACAGGATGAGAGCGATCACCCACATCATGAAAGAAGCAAGCGCGAGGTATACACAGACGTTGTAAAGGAACTCCGGTGACTCTGTCATGAGAAGCGGACCAGGTCTGTAGCCATGCATGAGGAATGCCGCAAGGAGAACAGCTGCAGGAGCGGACCCTGGAACTGCGAGTGAGAGAACAGGAATGATAGCTCCTCCGATACAGGCGTTGTTTCCTGTCTCGACCGCGATGACTCCGTGTGGGTTACCCTTTCCGAAGGTCTCCTTCTCCTCATTCGGTGCAAGGCTCTTCGTTGCCCAGTATGAGAGCCAGCCTGCCGTATCCTCTCCGACTCCCGGGATGATTCCGACTCCGACTCCGATGAGCGCACTTCTTATGACAGTGAATATCCTCTTGCCGATGAGCTTGAAGCCTGTCTTGACCTCGAACTTCGATCCCTTCGTGATCTCCTCATCGAGCTGTCTCTTGAAGACCCTGACGATCTCAGGGAAGCCGAAGAGTCCGATCATGACTGGAATGAGCTGGATTCCGGACATGAGGTTCACGTTGCCGTAGCTGAAACGTGCGATCGTGTCGACAGTATCAAGACCTACCATAGCAACGATGAGACCGAGGATACCGCTGATCCATCCCTTGATCGGCTCAGCCTGCGCTGTGATCGTTCCACAGATGAGAATTCCGAAGATCGAGAGCAGGAAGAACTCCCAGCTCGTGAACTTCAGTGCAAGTGATGTGAGAAGCGGTGTCAGTGTAAGTACGAAGACAACACTGAGAAGTGTTCCGATACAGCTGCATGTCGTTGCAAGGAAGATCGCGAGTCCGCCCTTACCCTGCTGAGCCATCGGGTGTCCGTCAAGTGCCGTAGCGGCAGATGCAGGTGTTCCCGGAATGTTCAGAAGTATTGCTGACTGACAGCCTCCCGAGATCGATCCGACATAGATCGAAAGAAGGGACAGTATAGCTGTCTGTGTCGGGAAGTTGTATGTCAGTCCTGTAAGGAGCGCGATCGCCATTGTTGCTGAGAGTCCGGGAAGAACTCCCATCACAAGTCCTACCAGCGTGGACAGGAACATTACAAGTATATTGAACGGCTGAAGCGCCGTAGCAAAGGCTATGCCTATATATTCAAAAGCCATTTATCCGATCCTCCTATTATGGCAGTGCCGCGTTGAAGCAGTACTGGAACACGATCACAATTGCCAGAACTCCGAGTACCGCAACGAGAAGATTCTTCCACCACTTTCCGGAGCGGAGATACATGAACAACACTGCGAGGAAGATCATCGATGCTGCCCAGAACGGAAGCAGTTCCATAAGAACGTATGTATAGATTCCCATGATGATCACTGCACCGATGGTGAATGCGATGTCTTTATTCTTTGAATTGGCTTTCAGCCAGTCAGCGAATTCTCCCCAGTGCTCACGGAGTGCTTCCACGCGTGACATGTTCTCATCCTTGAGACATGACAGGAGAAAAAGAACGCTGAACAGTACAAGGGCGATTCCGAGTATGAATGGTATGAATCCCGGTGATATCGAGAACTCCGTAATGAAATACGGTGCGCCTGCCGCCCTCTGGTATATCCTCAGACCCTCTATGGCCACATAG
>CALXON010000049.1 GCA_944389985.1 uncultured Spirochaetaceae bacterium
CTCAATGGAGAGAAGATAGATGGAGTACTCTGCGGATTCTGGTATCACTTCAGCCCGGAAGCCGCATTCGGCGACAATGCTGTCAAGGCGCATGTGGATTTCTACAATGCGGTCAACCCGGACATTCTCAAGGTCATGAATGAGCATATGTTCATGATAAAGGAGAAGATCGAGGAGCCGGAGGACTGGAGGAAGGTGACACACATTCCATTCAGTGAAGGTCCCTACCCCGGACTTATCGAGGAGTTCAAGGCGATACGAAAGGCTCTTCCTGCGGATCTCCCGCTCTTCGCAACGGTCCATGGCGTACTTGTATCCGCATATCATGCGACAGAGACGCCGGGAAACTTCAAGAATCCCGAGAACATGGTATCAAGACATCTGAGAGAGGATCCTGAATCGGTTTCGAAGGGACTCGATGTCATCGCTGAAAGTCTTATAGAGCTCTGCGGAAAGCTTGCCGAGGCCGGAGCTGATGGTATCTACTACGCAGCACTCGGCGGTGAGGCATACAGATTCAGTGACGAGCTCTTCACAAAATACGTCAAGCACTATGACAGCATGGTCATCGACGGCATCAATGCAACAGGCAAGATGAGCATACTGCATATCTGCAAGGATCAGATCCGTCTCCCGCTCTACAGCGGCATAAACGCTGACATAGTCAACTGGGACACGCATGACTGTCTGTACGGTATAGGAGAAGGAAGGAAGTACTTCCCAGGAAAGACTCTCCTCGGCGGTTTTGATGACCGCACAGGAATACTTGTCGAGGGAACTAAGGAAGAGATTCTCAAGGAAACCGACCGCATCGTGCAGGAAGCTGGAAAGGAAAAACTCATAATCGGTTCCGACTGCACCCTCCCCGGCGACATCGAGCCATGGAGAATCAGGACAGTTCTCGATTACGCTCACACACTCTGATTCACCAACCGGCTGCTTCTGTGGAGGCAGCCATATTTTTTCGGTCGTTATAATTAAATTAACATATAATTACTCCTATTTAGGAATATTTAATTAAATATTTATAAAAATAACTTACATCGGAATCTGGAAATGTTGTTGAATGGAGAATGTTGGTTTATCCTTCAGCTATGGTACTACATGTCATAGCTGAAGCAGAGAGATGCTTCCTCTGCAAGAAACCGATGTGCGTTACGGGCTGTCCAATATCCACCCCTATCCCGGACATGATCAGACTCATGAGAGAAGGGAAACTCAGGGATGCGGGAGACATGCTCTTCAAGAACAATCCGCTCTCTGCTGTATGCTCCCTCGTATGTGATCATCAGAAACAGTGTGAGGGTCATTGTATTCAGGGAAAGAAAGGACAGCCCATACATATCTCATCAATAGAGAACTACATTTCAGAGACATGCCTGGACAACATCTCCATACCGATACCTCCGTCGAACGGGAACATGGTCGGAATAATAGGAGCAGGTCCGGCCGGCATAACCGTCGCGATCGAACTGGCGAAACTCGGATACAAGGTCACCATATTCGACTCAAAGGACAAGATCGGAGGAGTCCTGCAGTACGGTATCCCTGACTTCCGTCTTCCCAAGACGCTTCTCGCAAGATACAGGAAGAAGCTGATGGAGGCAGGAATAATGATCCGTCCGAACACGACCATCGGAGGAGCACTCGAGATAAAGGATCTCTTCCGTGACGGCTACAAGGCAATTTTCATCGGAACGGGAGTATGGAGGCCGAAGAAGCTCGGCATAAAGGGGGAGAGCCTCGGGAACTGCCATTTTGCCATCGACTATCTCGCTAACCCGGATGCCTACGACCTTGGTGATTCGGTTGCGATCATCGGTATGGGAAACACAGCTCTCGATGTCGCAAGAGTCCTGAGAAGGAAAGGCACGAGAAACGTGACGCTGTACGCAAGGCGCATGAGCACGAATGCAAACGAGGAAGAGGTTGAGTACGCGAAGCTTGACGGGGCTGTATTCGAGTTCGGAAAGCATCCTGTCGAGATAACTCCCGAAGGTCCAGTATTTGATGAGAATATCTTCGATGATGACGGAAAGATCACAGGAACGAAGGGAGAACCCAAACTATACCCCGCCAGCAGCACGATCATAGCCGTCTCCCAGGGTCCCAAGTCAAAGCTCGTCGATACGACCGAAGGCCTCAAGGCAGCGCCATCAGGACTTCTCCTCACAGACCAGAGCGGAGAGACAACATACCCGGGAATCTTCGCAGCGGGAGATGTGGTTCTCGGCGCGAAGACAGTTGTCGAGGCTGTCCACTACGCAAAGGCTGTCGCGAAGTCGATGGATGAATATGTGAAGGGGCTTCAGTCCTGAGAGAGGACGGAGAGAAGTTCCCTCAGTGAATTCACTCTGATGATCTTGCCGGAATGTCTTGATGCATCCGGACCAAGAGCGACAGGCATGAAGCCGCCGGCGATGGCGGCTTCTATTCCCATATAGGCATCCTCGACCACCATGGCATCACAGGGTTTCACTGAAAGCATTGATGCAGCCTTGAGAAACACCTCTGGATCAGGCTTGCTTTTAGTGATCATCGTTCCGTCCGCGATGGCATCAAATGAGGAGTCAAGTCCGATGCGCTCAAGGATAAGGCGTGTATTCCGGCTGGAAGAACCGATCGCGGTTCTGATTCCTCTGGCTTTCAGAAACCCGAGAAGCTCATCCACCCCGTCAGCCCTGTCAGAAGGAGACATACCGGAAAGCATGCTTCTGTAGAGTTCATTCTTCTCATCAGCAAGTCTCTGCTTCTCCTCTGAAGAGTATTCATCCTTATGTTCTCCCAGAACGATATCGAGGCTCGCCATCCGGCTGATGCCGCGGACTTTGTCCATTATGCTCTCATCAACGGTTATTCCAAGCTTCTCAACAGTCTCTTTCCAGGCCCTGTAATGGAAGATATCCGTAGAGCAGATCACTCCGTCAAGATCGAATATGACAGCAGAAACGTTATCAGGCATTCTATGTATTCCTTATCTCGAATTTATATGGAACTATCGTTTCAGATGAGAAGTCCCGTTTCTCGATCTGAGCGATGATATTCTCAATCGCAAGCTTTCCGATCTCTGCCATCGGCTGGACGATCGATGTGATTGCTGGCACAACAAGTTTTGAGGCATAAGAGCCATCAAACGAGACAAGCCTTATACCGCTGTATGCCAGTCCCCTCTCCTCTATAAGGCATTTTATCGCAAGAGCAGCCTTTATATCGGAATTGACAAGAAGTCCGTCAAAATCATGCTGCATTATGAAATCCTGTATTTTCGGATACTCTGACAATCTGGAATTGGTTCCGAATATCATTGAATCATCTGAGAATGGTATATCATGACGTGTCAGGACATCCTTGAACCCATTGACTCTCATATGAGTTGAAGGGCTTTCGATCTGACCTGAAATATAGCCGATCTTCTGGCAGCCGCGTCCTACCAGGTATTCAGTTGCCTCGACAGCTGCCATATAATTGTCTATAGAGATATATGGAGCATTGCCATCAGGGAGCATCTCATTGCAGAGAACAAATGGATAATACCCTCTAACTGCATCTATGTCCTCATTCTTGAAGGATTTAGAAATGAAAATGATACCATCTGCCTGTTTGTCTTCAAGCATTTCAATATATTGCGAAGCGTTGCCGAAATCATTCTCAATACTGGCAAGAATCAGGCTGTAACCTGAGCTCTTGGCTGCATCACACATTCCACCGATTATCTCGGCAAATATAGGATTACGCATTGAAGGCATCAGTGCAATGATCCTGTTGGCACGGTTGGTCCGGAGACTCCGTGCCTGCAGATTCATATGATAACCGGACTCATCGAGACACTTCAGGACTTTTGTCCTGCTTTCTTCTGAGACAAGAGGCGAAGAATTGAAGACTCTCGATACTGTCGCTACGGAAACACCGGCCTTCCGTGCAATCTCCTTCATTGATGGCATATTACTCCCTCATTCCCATCACTGATGGTATTCCTGTTTATTATATCAGAATACCAGATTGCGCTTCTTTTTGCGATTCTCCTCAGATTTTTGTCGACCATGAAGATCCCGTACTTGCCTTCATATCCGTTTTCCCATTCGAAATTGTCCATCAGTGTCCAGAGCATATATCCTTTCACATGATAGCCTTCACTTATCAATTCCGAAACGACTACAAGATGTCTATACAGGTAATCAATCCTCTTCCAGTCATCAGGACCTTCATCCCTGTAATCAGCACCGTTTTCCGTTATGTATATGTCAAGATCCGGAGAAAGTGATGCAACAAGCCGGATCACGGTGGCCAGACTTTCAGGAACGATATCCCGTCCGCCATCTGTCATCTCCGTGTTCTCCGTCTCGATCTTGACAGGAGAATACGGATCGGCTCCAGCTACCACAGTCATCCGCTGATAGTAGTTAATACCGATGAAATCCGTAGGAGATGAGATGATGGACAGGTTATCCTCATCGGTGAATCTGTCTGCGATTCCCAGTCTTCCGACCTCTTCAATTACCGATTCCGGATACTCCGCCCTGAACAGAGGAAGAAGGAACTGCATGTTTGTG
>CALXON010000050.1 GCA_944389985.1 uncultured Spirochaetaceae bacterium
AGGCTTCTTCCTGTCGCATGATTGATCTCCGCGAGGATCTCTGAAACCGCTGCAACCGCTATCTCATCAGGACTCTCTGCCCCGATATCAATGCCGAGCGGACAGTGAACGCGGGGATCGGATGGGACTGCTCTGAGTCTTGATGACAGAAGCCCTATATAGAAAGCCTCGGTCGACAGCAGAGGATCGACAAGGGAGCTGTCACCCGCTCCGGCGATGATGACAGCCGTTGTACTGTCAATACATGGAGCGATGCTCTCAAAGGATGAGCCTCTCTTAAACATAGTTACATGCCATCCGATACCCTCCAAAAGCTCTCCTATGGCACTTCCCACATGACCCGATCCGACGATGAGCGCGGATCTCCTTCTTACGGGGATATCAATGAAAAGCTCTGCAGAGCCACCTGAGCCACTGGACACGGTTATTCTCCGCCCGCTTCCCTCTGCCAATGCACTGACAGCCTCCTCGACAGCCCTCTTCTCTATCATTCCGCCGCCGACAGTTCCATAGATCGTTCCATCGGGAAGAACCACCATCCTTCCGCTCTGTCTCGGGACTGTTCCCTCTGTTCCTATGATCGTGACCGTCGCGAAGGGAAGGTTCCTCCTCTCCCTTTCCGCAGCCTCAGTAAAGACGTTCAATGATCCTGTCCTCCTTTATCGAGACGGCAAATGCAGGAGAGGAATATGGAAGGCCCCGGAGTGATGATAAGCATTCATCATCAAGCTCCTCCGCACCATTCATGAGAATGGCTTTCTTCCCCTTCATTCCCTTTGTCAGCCCTTCTGCCGCCGTCATGTACCAGGAAAGGTACTCTCTGTCTATGATACCATCCCGTCCATCTCCGAACACCGAGGAATATATCTTGTCCCCGATGCCCCAGGTTCCCATCACCGCGACAGTCGCGGTAGTCAGCGGATGGATCACGGGATCGCGTTCGGTATGGACCTTCAGTGGAAGGCCTTTCGAGCCGTCTGCTTCTGAGATTATGACATCATAATAGCTGTAAAGAGCTGAAAGGACCTCCTCTCTCGGAGAGAGCCACTTCTTCATGTCCATGGTGCTCTTCTCTGCATAGAATGTGAGGACAGGAGAATCAGGATGATACGAGAGAACGTCCTCTCCGCTGAAGATCATATCCTGCCCGTAGTTATGGAGACGAGGGGACATGACCTTCGTCGTCGTCGTGAGAAGGACCCTGAGTCCCTTCTCTTTCAGATGCTTTCCGAAAACTGAAAGGAACGTGGTCTTGCCACCACCTCCTGTAACCGATACAAAACCGCGGCCATCCTCTATAAGAAGATCCTCAAGAACAGACATTAGTCCCATAGAGTCAGTATATTCTTCTTGCCCTCATCGATAAAGGTGGCTAGAATTCCCGATTAATGGACGGAGCAGACAGAAACAGGATACTCAAGATGACAGCGCTGATGGGGATTGTGTCAAATGCCCTCATAGCTGTTCTCAAGCTTGTCATAGGACTGTTCTCAGGATCGGTTGCCATCATGTCCGATGCTGCGAACAATGCCTCTGACATGCTCTCATCCGTAGTGACGATAGTCGGCTTTGATGTCGCGAAGAGAAGACCCACACACTCCCATCCTCTCGGATTCGGGAGAATCGAGTATATATCAGCCCTTTTCGTCGCATTCCTCGTGATATTCACAGGAGCGGCATTCTTCCGTTCCTCCGTTGAAGCGATACGGAATCCCGCACCTGTCTCGGTATCACTTCCGATGATGTTCATTCTCCTTCTCACAATCGGGATCAAGATCATGCTCTGGAGAGTAAGCATCAGAAACGGCAGGAAGATCATGAGTGAGGCACTTTCCGCATCCGGATCAGATGCGCTTTCAGATGCGATGGCAACCGGAGTCACGATCCTCGCATCGATCATCGGCCGATTCACGACCCTCCCGATCGATGGATACGCAGGAATCATAGTCAGTCTGTTCATCCTCTATGCAGGTGTCAGAAGTATTGTCGAGACTGTGTCCGCCATAGTCGGGGAAAGACCGGAGAAGAAGACTGTCGAGGAGCTCCGTGCGATAATCAACAGACATCCGCCACTCTCTGGCGGATACGATGTCCAGATCCATACATATGGCCCTTCAAGATCGATCGGAACGTGCAATGTCGAAGTCCCGTCAGACTCCAAAGCCGAGGAGATATTCGACGCGATGACAGATGCCCAGGAAGAGATAATGTCCAGAATGGGTATATATATGACATTCGGAATGTATGCGGTGAACTCAAAGAATCCTGTCGTACAGCTGATGAAGCAGGAAGTGCTGAAAGTGCTGAAGTCAGCCTCTCCCGCAGTCATCGGCATCCATGCCTTCCATGTGCATCTTGAGGATTCAAGAGTCCACTTCGATGTCGTTGTCGATTTCAGCATAAAGGACTACGCGGAGTTCAGAAGGACTGAGGAGAAAGCTCTCGAGGAGGCCTTCCCCACATACCGCTTCCAGTTCAACATTGATCCCGATTACGCCTGAGTACAAATACATGGATGAACACTTCATGATCATGTTTGTATGAAAAATGGGTCTATGACCTCACCCGATAGACTGCTATCAGTTCGTTTCCATGTTATTCTTGACCTTTTGAGCAAGGCCTATAAACTATAGTCGGGAAAGGTATAGAAACATGGCAGGAAGCATCAGCTTTATATTTGATGAAGGAAAGGCTGCAGAGGCGGCATCCTACATTCTCTCCCTCAACGGGGGAAGCATGAATTATATGAAGATGATCAAGCTTCTATACATAGCTGACAGATTATCACTGTCCAGATATTTCTATCCGATAACCACAGACTGCTATTTCTCTCTGAAGCTTGGACCAGTTCCAAGCAATATACTCGACTGCATCACATATGCAGATGAAAGAGAAAGCAACACACCATGGAACGAAGCAATAGAGAGATGTGGATATGATGTAAAGCAGAAGAAGCCCTTCAGACAGTATTTCACAAGCATGGAAGAGCTGGATACTCTCAGGGAAGTATATGATTCCTACAAGAAATACGACCAGTTCAATCTGTCAGAAATATCCCATACATTCCCTGAATGGAGCGACCCGGGAAATTCCAGGAAGCCTATATCGATTGAGGATATACTGCAGGCGACAATCAAAGATGATAAGACCAGAGAGGAAGCAATAAAACAACTCCAGGTGACCTCTCACCTGAAGAATATGAGCTATCTTAACCTGCAGGAACTGATGGGAGCCAAGAACTGATTATGGATATAGGAGATGCATTTCTATATCCGTATCCGGACGATGAATGCCATATGTTTGTCATCATAGGAAAGGCTTCCATCGCCAAAAAGCCCAGATTTGTCTGCGTAATGGTCTCTTCCTGGAAGGATGGCTCTCCTAACAACGATCCTGCCTGTATCATCAGAAAGGGAGAACATCCGTTCATACAATGGGACTCATATATAGCCTACAGGGAAACATCATTGTTTTCGGAAGAGCAGATTCTGCTAAATATCAAAAAATCATATGAGAGGGTCTCAGATGATCTTCTCAAAAGGATAACAGAGGGAGCTTTCACATCAAGACGAATGCATATGATGTATCTGGATTTCATCAAACGGGTTTAGAAGCTTTCTTGTAGTCTTTCTTGAATTGCGTGGTCCATATTACACTGAGACTCATTTCTTCAGTTCCTGCAGTGCCTCTTCGACAGAATACCTTTTTGCATTCTTGTCAGCAATCAATGCAAGAGCTTCTTCCATAGCTGCTATCGTCCGTTTATTAGGAACATCCAGCCTCACCTTGAACGGAAAACCACCGTCCCGTACGGCCTGACGGAGAAAGACATTTATCGCAGTTGTGAGATTCATTCCAAGCTCAGCAAAAAGAACTTCACTCTGCTTCTTCAAATCACTATCGATACGCAAGCTGAAATTCGTTGTATCTGCCATATATTTTACCTCTGTTAGAAGTATATTGCATATATAATAGCAATACAACAGAACTCTTTCAGATAGGTATAAGCCTCTCTATGATGTCAGGAAACCAGTGTTGTTTCCAGTTCAAACAGAAAGGTTATTCCTCATTTGCATCACCATTATATTTCTGATACTATAATGGAAGTATGAATTCAGGAAGACATAGACGGAGGAATGTACTTGTCCTGCTTGTCTCTCTATATATAATCGCAGTGCTGATCTCATTCTCCTCCGGCCGTTACCCCATAGGTCCCGGAGAACTTCTGAGAATACTGCTTTCAAAGGTGTTTCCCATAGAGAAGACCTGGAGCGCACAGGCTGAGTCGGTTGTATTCATCCTCCGCCTTCCGCGTATCGGAGTCTCCTCCCTTATAGGGGCGGGTCTTGCCCTCTCAGGGCTTATCTACCAGATCATATTCCGTAATCCGATGGTCTCCCCGGATGTGCTTGGAACATCTGCAGGAGCCGGCTTCGGAGCGGCTATAGCACTGCTCCTGGGCCTGAACGGTATGATGGTCTCTGCCTCTGCATTCCTGATGGGACTTGTCGCTGTATTCATCGTCTGGAAAATCGGAATGAGAATACCAGGCAATCAGGTTCTCGGTCTGATCCTCGGCGGAATCATGATAAGCTCCATATTCCAGTCCGCGACAAGCTTCGTGAAACTGGTGGCAGATCCGGAGAATGAGCTTCCGGCCATCACATACTTCCTGATGGGATCACTCGCAGGTACAGGAATGGATGAGCTGAGACTCATAATCATTCCGATGATCGTCGCAGCGGTCCCCATGCTCCTTCTCTCATGGCATCTGAACATCATGGCACTGCCTGAGGAGGAAGCACTTTCTCTCGGTGTGAACACCAGAATCATCAGAGCTGTGGCTGTGACATCCTCCTCACTCATGACAGCATCCGCAGTGGCAGTCTCAGGAATGATAGGATGGGTCGGACTTGTCATTCCTCACATCACAAGGATGACAACGACATCAGATGCCAGG
>CALXON010000051.1 GCA_944389985.1 uncultured Spirochaetaceae bacterium
TCTACCCCGATGTCGATCTTCCTGTAATTTCGGTGAACATAGACTGCGGAGACGCAGGTCCTGAGGAGATAGACCTTCAGGTCACCGACACCATGGAGACAGCACTGAACTCCCTGCAGAATCTGGACACGATGACATCCACGTCCAGAGAAGGCAGATGCTCTATCATCCTCGAGTTCGACTACGGAACAGATCTTGATGATGCCTCCGAGGATGTGAACACCATTGTCTCGATGGTCACGAGAAGACTTCCCGACTGGGCGGAGACTCCGAGGGTGATCCGCTATGACTCACTCGGATCGGGTTCGATCATGCGTCTTGTCCTCACGGGAACAAGGTCAAAGGATGATCTCCAGTACATCGCTGAGAACACCATCCAGCCTCTTCTCGAGAGAATCGACGGCGTGTCACAGGTAAATGTATACGGAGGAGCCCCCATCGAGTACGATGTAGAGGTCGATCCGAACAGACTTGAGGCTTATGGCCTCACCCTTTCCGGAATCTCCTCAAGGCTTGCTGCCAGGAATGTGCAGAGCACAGGCGGTGAGATAACCCAGAACGGTTATGATTACCAGATAACCACCGATGCCAGATTCATGTCCGTCGAGGACATAGAAGAGACAATCATCGGCTACACATCGAAGAACACGCCTATCCTGCTGCAGGATGTGGCAGAGGTCAGGCAGGGAAATGAGACAGGCGGAAGACTGCAGTACCTCAATGGAGAGGAGATCGTCACCATAAGCATCTCGAATGAGTCCGATGCCAATGAGACCACGGTCGCGAAGAATATAAGGGAAGAGCTCCCGTCAATCATCGAGACACTCCCCTCAGGGCTGAATCTCATCATCCAGCGCGACAGCACGGAGATGATCACGGACACGATGAATGAGGTCTACAACTCCGCAATACAGGGAGTAATACTCGCAGCTCTCATCATCTTCGTCTTCCTCCGCGGCATAAAGAGTACGATCATCATATCGCTCTCAATGCCTATCTGTATCCTCATCACGCTCATGATCATGTCCATCACTGGAATGTCGGTGAACGCGATGACGATGTCAGGACTGATCCTCGGCATAGGAATGACGGTTGATGCGTCTATCATCATCCTTGAGAACACATACACGTTCAGACAGAAAGGAGAGAGATCCGCAGTCGCCGCCATACTCGGAAGCAAGAACATGTTCACGGCCATCGTGGCCTCAACACTGACCACGATCTGCGTATTCGTGCCGATCATCATATACAAGTATGACATAGGCATGATCGGTGTCATGTTCCAGGATCTTGTCATCACGGTATGTATATCGCTCTTCTCGTCGCTCTTCGTTGCGGTCACACTCGTCCCTGCCCTCTGCGGTTCGATCCTCAAGATCAACACAAGAACGCAGAAGCCTCTGAAGAACAGGATCCTCAGAGGAATCGATGACTCACTCGCAAGAGGTGAGCTGAGGATGAGGAACGCATATGTGCGTGTTCTCGGATTCTTCCTTGAGAGGAAGTTCCTGCTGATCCTCATACTCGTTCTCCTTCTCATCATATCGGTGATGAAGTTCAACGAGCTCGGACTGTCACTCATACCGCAGAGAACCACGGATGACAGCGTGACACTTGAGCTGGAGCTCCCGCAGGGAACCACTCAGGATGTGACGAAGGAGTTCGTGTTCACAATGCAGAAGAATGTCCTGGACATCCTTCCTCCTGAAAGCTACACCAGCATGATGACTACGGTGGGAAGCAGCAACACGGGAAGCATAGAGATAGAGCTTCCTGCGATCACGGAGCAGCTCTACTCCGTCTCCGACGTCCAGAACATGCTCCGCCCTCTTCTCGATGATGACCCGAGAGCTGACTGGATATTCTCCTCCAGCCGTTCAATGAGCGGACAGGGCATCGAGGTCGTGATCTACTCCGACTCGACAGAGCTCGCGTCTGCGGCTTCTGATGATATCATGGGCATACTCGACTACTATGTACCGCAGGTTGAGAACCTCTCATCCGATCTGGAGAACGGTGCGCCGAAATACGCCATCGAGATCGATCAGAGAAAACTCCGTGATCTCGGCATCTCCGTCAGTGATCTGACCACGACGGTCAATGCGGCCATCACAGGTCTCACCGCAACAGAGCTCTCCACATTCGCCGCAGATGAGACATACGACCTTGTTGTCAGGATAGATGAGAATGAGCTTCAGAGCGTAGATGACCTCTCGGCTCTCATGATTCCTACTGCAAGCGGCAGTCTTGTACGTCTCGACACAGTTGCAGAGTTTGTCGAGGGAACCGGACCAATGAGGATCATGAGGGAGAACAGGGAGAGGGTCAACCACATCAGGGCAGACGTGATGGAAGGCTGGGCCGCGAACGAGGTACAGGCCCGCGTAGACAAGGCCCTTGCGGATCATCTCGTGCTTCCTGAAGGTGTCAGGATCGAGCAGCACGGAGAGATGTACACATTCGCAGAGTATCTTCCGACTCTCATCATGATCATCCTCCTCGCACTCTTCCTGGTCTATGCGGTCATGGCAGCGCAGTTCGAGTCACTCATCGACCCGTTCATCATATTCGCGACCGTCCCGCTTCTTCTGATCGGAGTTATCTGGATCCATGTCGCGATGAATGAGCCGTTCTCGCTCTTCAGCATAGTCGGAGTCATCGCTCTCATCGGTGTCGTCGTAAACAACGGAATCGTTCTCGTGGACTGCATAAACAGACTTGTCGAGCAGAAGATACCAGTAAAGCAGGCATGTCTGCAGGCTGCGTACGGACGTCTCCGCCCTATCCTGATGACAACGCTCACGACAATTCTCGGAATGATACCTATGGCATTCTTCCCAGGAAAGGGTGCCGAGATGATGCAGCCTATCGCAGTCACGTTCGTAGGAGGAATAACCACAGGAGCGTTCCTCACACTGCTTCTCTCCCCTGTGCTCTACCTCATATTCAACAAGCACAAGGAGAAGAAGTACAACGATCCTGATACCCTTTCCAACCAGCTTCTCGAGTATGATCTCAGGCATCTGAGGAAACTCGATGACATCGTAGGATGACAGATGGCTCCGGGGAACCGGAGCTATTCTGTTATGGAAAGAATGTAATCCCTGAACATCGAGAGGTGGAAAAGGCGGCTTATGACAGAGTGCTCGTCATTCCATGCCATGCCGTCCGCGGAAAGAGCTGCCCTGAGCTCCTTCTTGGCCTTCTCCCTGAAACTCTCATCATCGGAGTAGATGACGGACCAGAAGATCTCCGGAGAGGAATGACGCAGGAGGAAAAGCGCAGAGTATGCAGACATTCTGACAGTGGACCGGCTGTACCGTCCCTCTTTCTCAAGATATGTTCTGTACCCGTCTCTCAAGCTGCTTTCAGACAGACTCTCAATCTCATTTCTCTTCATAGGATCCAGTCAGGTTCCCTGTATCAATGCTGGAAATATTATAACATCAGTGCTATCTCAGAAGAACACCCCTGTCCCTGATCACTGAAAGAGCCTGGTCAAAACTCAGAGAAGCTCCACGGAGCTCGGAAAGATCGTCGGAAAGATATATCCCCTCTATGCTGCTGTCTGCGAGGTCAAAGCCGGAAAGCTTCGTTCCCCGGAATGATACCTTCGTGAGATCTGAGGAGACGATCCTTGAGGAAGCTGCCCTGACCTCTGAGAAAGAAGCGCTCTCGAATACTGAGCCGGAGAACACGGAATCCGTGATCGAAGACCTTTCAAAGGATGCATACCTGCAGACTGAATCGATGATGGAAAGCTTTCTTATCCTGCATCCTGAAAGTCTTATGCCGGTAAGTTTAGAGGATCTGAATGTGACAGATGAGAGAAAGCATCCGGAGAGATCGGCTGCGGAGAAATCACAACCGTCGAAAACGACATCGGAGAAAGCTCCTCCCCGGAACGACACATCATGAAAATCTGAGGATGTGATTACGGATGATCTGATGATGCCGCCCTGAAAGTCCTCTCCTGAGAGATCAGCACCATCGATCTCAAAGTCCTCAGCTTCCCTCTCATCCCTGAGAAGGGAAATAAGATCAGCGGGAGTGTCTGTCCTTGAGGACATCGATTACCTCTGAGAGCGTCGTATCCTTCTGGCAGAGAAGCACGAGGAAATGATACATGAGATCAGCAGCCTCTCCGAGGAAGAGCTCCTTGTCATTGTCCTTGGCCTCTATCACGAGCTCCACAGCTTCCTCTCCCACTTTCTGCGCGATCTTGTTAAGTCCTCTTGAGAAGAGATGGTTCGTATACGATCCCTCGATCGGATTGGAACGCCTGTCCCTGATTACAGACTCCAGATAGAAAAGGAATTCCGGTGATGATATCTCAGAAGGTTCATTCTCCTCACCGAAACATGTATCCGCACCGGTGTGGCATACAGGCCCTGAAGGAATCGCCTTGACGAGGAGAGTGTCACCATCACAGTCTGCGAGGATCTCCCTTACCTGAAGGAAATTGCCGCTTGTCTCCCCTTTCGTCCAGATACGCTTTCTGGATCTTGAGAAGAATGTCACAAGGCCCCGGTCGAGAGTGAGCCTGTAAGCCTCCTCGTTCATATAACCGAGCATGAGAACTTTCCTTGTAACAGCATCCTGTACAACCGCAGGTACCAGTCCATCTCCCTTTGCAAAATCAATAGTCATTCATCACCCCTCAGGTAAAACGGCGACCACACATTGAGAAAACGCGTGGTGAGAATATAAATATTAGTGCGGATTACAGCTATTAAAGTCAAGCGATAACACGGATTACAGCAAGAATATGCCAGTAAACAGCAGGAACAGGAATGAAAAGAATGTATTTCATGACAGGCAAACTGCAGAGAGGATGAATGTAACAGAAACCAATCAGATCAGGAGTATAGTCCATATAGAAGCAGGAAAATCTGTATTTGTATCATAACGGAAAGCAACAATAGCAAAATTATGAAGAACCGGTATTACCCTGCCCCATCCCTTGATTTTCCCTCAAATCCCCTATATTATGCTACCAGTTTCACATGCCCAGGTGGCGGAACTGGTAGACGCGCTAGTTTCAGGTACTAGTTCTGATGAGGAATAGGGG
>CALXON010000052.1 GCA_944389985.1 uncultured Spirochaetaceae bacterium
TCAGACGCTCGAGAAGGAGATTCTGGAAGTCTGAGAATGACGGAGACAAGAAGGAAGCGTATGACACGCTCTACAGAGTGCTCCTCACATACGTCAAGGTCGCAGCTCCTCTCATTCCTTTCGTCACAGAGGAGATCTACCGCTCACTCCGCACGGATGACATGCCGGAGTCGGTCCATCTCTGTGATTATCCGGAATGCAACAGCAGTGAGCGTGATGAGGCTCTTGAGAAGGAGATGTCCCTTACGATGAAGGCTGTGGCCATGGGCCGTGCTCTGAGATCTTCCTCGAACATCAAGATCAGGCAGCCGCTTTCTCAGTTCTTCATCGTCGACAGAGCTGAGGATGACAGGAAGATCCTCGAGGGTGGCAAGGATATAATCAGCGAGGAGCTGAATGTAAAGAATGTCGTGATCAGCGCTGATGAGTCATCGCTCGTATCGTACTCTGCAAAAGCCAACTTCAAGGTTCTCGGATCGAAGCTCGGAAAGAGCATGAAGGAAGTCGCGGCGAAGATACAGGCTTTCACATCCGATGAGATCGCTTCCATCCTTGATGGCAATGCCAGAACGGTTGCTTATACAGACGGTGAGATCTCGATCACCGAGGGTGACCTCGTTGTACAGAGAGCTGAGAAGGAGCATGTGAAGGTTCTCAATGACGGTGCGCTCACTGTCGGTTATGATACGGAGATCACCAGGGAGCTCTTCCTTGAGGGAATCGCAAGAGACCTGATCCGCTTTGTACAGACAGAGAGAAAGGAAAAGGATTTCGAGGTTGCCGATCACATCAGGCTCACTGTCTCCGGCAGTGCGGACTTCTCTGCAGCTGTCGAGGCGTTCAGAGGCTATATCATGCAGGAGACACTTGCTGATGAGCTCACTGTCGCGGAGAACAGCGGTTCAGAGACTGAGATCGCCGAAGAGACTGTGAAGGTTTCGGTGGAGAAGGCATGAAACACAGACTCCTCATTCCTCTCATGATCGCCGTTGTGCTCTCATCCTGTGTACATGATTCACCATTCAGGACTGAGCAGTACTTTCAGGCAATGGGAAGGGAAGGGGAGTTCGTGCTTACAGTGAATACACGGAGCTGGAACATTCTTGAGGGAGTGCTTCCGGCTGCGGTGCTTGAAAGAACTGACAGGCTTTCCGTCGCGCTTGAGAGTGACGGGGGGATATATGGCGGAGCTGAGGGCAATTTCGGTTACGCAGGTGTGAATGCCGTCCTCGACTGGTCTCCGGACTTCCGTCTTGTCGACGGGGATCTCAGATATTTCCAGTCCAGATCGGTTTCACTTGAGGCCGCGGTTCCAAGATCGGGCATACTGCTCTTCTCATCGTCGTCGTATCCTCAGGCATACGCCGCCACAATCTCTGACAGGGCAATGTACATCGATGATGCGCTCGCTCTTGAGATGTCAGGACATGATGGAGCTGTATATGCTGCAAAGCCTTCATCCATTCCCGATGCGGGCATCGCGATACCTGACGAGACAGCAAGGAAGATCGACAGGCTCATGCTGCTTTTTGATGAGGAAGACAGCAGAATCCGCATCACAGGCTTGATTGATATGGATTCGGAGTCATCGGCAAGGACGCTCTCGACACTGTTCCGCAATGAGCTTCTCAAGAGCATCAGACAGAGGGGAGAGAAACCTGATTTCTCAGTCCTCTCGGGTTACTTCACATGTAAGGGCGATACTGTCTATATTGATTATCCGGAGATGGACCGGAGTGCAGTGGAAGCTATGGTCAAAGCCTCCACAGGAGGATTCTGATATGCCGCTATATGAGTATAAGTGCACTAAGTGCGGTAATGATTATGAAGTTATAAAGGGATTTTCGGATGATGCCGACCATGACATCTGTCCGAAGTGCAATGCGCCGGCAGAGAGGGTCTTCTCTGAGGCTCCTGCCGTTGTGTACCATGGATCGGGTTACTACTGTACCGATCACAAAGGCGCTGCAGGAGGAGATAAATGAAGAGAATACTCACAGGTGACAGGACAACAGGACATCTTCACCTCGGTCACTATGTAGGATCCCTGACACAGCGTGTCGCGCTTCAGGATGAGTATGAGGAGTTCATCCTCCTTGCGGATGTTCAGGCACTGACAACACATTTCAGCAATCCTGAGCTGATCAACGACTCGATCTATCAGGTTGCGATAGACAACCTTGCGGCAGGACTGGATCCGGAGAAGGTAACATTCGTCCAGCAGTCCATGATACCTGCCATCGCAGAGCTGACTATCTTCTACTCGATGATAGTGACGGTGAACCAGCTCTCACATAATCCTACGATCAAGACAGAGGCAAAGAACTACGGCTACAAGGAGCTTTCATACGGCTTCCTGGGATACCCTGTATCACAGACTGCTGACATAACGTTCTGCAATGCTGATCTCGTTCCAGTAGGAGAGGACCAGATTCCTCATATCGAGCTTTCAAGAAAGATCGTCAGGAAGTTCAATGATCTCTATGGAACGACGATCACAGAGCCGAACTACAAGCTCTCAGCGGTCTCCCGCCTTCCCGGTCTTGACGGAAACGCCAAGATGGGTAAGAGCCTTGGAAACGCTGTCTATCTCTCGGATCCCCAGGATGTTCTGACAAACAAGATAAGGAATGCTGTCACCGACACCAACAGAATCTCTGTGAAGATTCCCGGCAACCCCGATGTCTGTACAGTCTATACATATCACAAAGCCTTCAACAGCGATGAGAGCGAGAACATATGCTCGATGTGCAGGAACGCATCTATCGGATGTGTCGCATGCAAGAAACTCCTTGCGGAGAAGATGAACGCCATCTTCGAACCTGTGAGGGAGAGACGTCATTACTACGAAGAGCACAAGGATGAGGTCAGGGACATAATAAAGACGGGCACTGCCAAGGCCAATGAGATCGGCAACAGGAACATAGCCGAGATCAAGGAGAAGATGCACGTCACGATCTGATTGCAGGAGCCTTCCACCGGAGGGCTCTTTTTTTCATTTGCTTTGTCTCCGTTCCGGTATTACCTTGAGGGAGAGGAGAAAAAGTAATGAGAATAGCTCTTTTCGATACAAAGTCTTATGACAGAACTCATTTCGAAGAAGCGAACAAAGCCTTCGGATATGAGATTATCTATCATGAGTCATCACTGAACAAGAACACAGCATTGCTTGCAAAAGGTGCCGATGTGGTATGTCCGTTCGTCAACTGTACCGTTGACAAGGATGTTATAGACGTACTTGCAGAGGAGGGCGTGAAGCTTATAGCACTCCGCTCTGCAGGATTCAACAACACAGATTACAAATACGCGCTCTCAAAGGGTATTCCTGTAGTCAGGGTTCCTGCATACAGTCCTCATGCTGTCGCAGAACATTCGTTTGCACTGCTTCTTGCTCTTGTAAGGAAGCTGACACATGCATATGTACGCACAAGGGAGTTCAACTTCTCACTTTCAGGTCTTGTCGGCATGGATCTCTACGGAAAGACCATAGGCATTGTCGGAACAGGAAAGATAGGACAGTGTGCCATAGATATAGCAAAGGGATTCGGGATGAGGGTGCTTGCATATGATCCGTTCCCTAAGGAGATGGATGGCGTTGAGTACACAGATCTCGATACCCTCCTGAAGGAGTCCGATGTGGTGAGTCTTTACTGTCCTCTCACAAAGGAGAACAGGCACCTGATAAATGAGAAGACAATCGATGACATGAAGGACACTGCATACCTTATAAACACATCCAGGGGCGGTCTCATAGACTCGGAAGCCCTGCTTGAGGCTCTGAAGGAGAAGAAACTCGGAGGTGCTGCTCTCGATGTCTATGAAGAGGAGGCCGGAATCTTCTATACGGACCAGAGTGACGAAGGTATCGCGGATGACACTCTTGCTCGCCTTATCAGCATGCCGAACGTCATAATAACATCCCATCAGGGTTATCTGACAAAGGAAGCACTTTCTGCCATAAGCATGACAACTCTGTCGAACATAAGGGAGTTCGAGACAGGAAAGGAACTGAGCAATCAGGTCAGATGACAGAAGGATATGATCACATTCCTTCCGTATAGAGGATGTATTCTGCCCGGAAAGTATGAATGTGATTGAGATTTCCTCTTGCATTCATCGGTTCTGATGATATACTTCATTCTGGAAATGGAACATTGTTTCATTTCCGGGAGGTTGTAAATATGCCTGTTGTGGTTTCATTCGGTGAGATAATGGCCCGTATAAGTACAGAAGGGTACTATACTTTCCGCCAGGCGCTTCCAGGAAGCATGACTGTATGTTTTGCCGGAGCGGAAGCTAATGTCGCAGCGTCGATCGCGCTTCTCGGCGGACAGTCGAGGTACGTCACGGCTCTTCCCGAGAATGATATCACGGACGCATGCATAGGAAACCTGAGGAACCTCGGTGTCGATGCTTCCCATGTCCTTAAAAAGAAGGATGGAAGGCTCGGAATATACTTTGTGCAGACCGGTGCTGATCAGAGACCGGGAAAGGTCATCTATGACCGTGATGCATCCACATTCTCAATGACTGATGGTGATGAGTATGACTGGGATGAGATATTCAGGGACGCTTCGATCCTGCATGTCACAGGTATCACACCGGCTGTATCAAAAAGGGCGGCTGAGGCACAGCTCTACTGTATGAGGAAGGCCAAGGAGCATGGAGTGACTATCTCATTCGACTGCAACTTCCGCTCAAAGCTCTGGAACTGGGAGCCTGGAACGCCTAAGCAGGAACTCGCCGGACGTGTCATCGGAGAGATGATGGAGTATGTGGACATTCTCTTCGCAGCCAGAATCGATGCCGAGGCAATATTCGGTATCCATGTCGGCTGTTCCGACACGCTCTCGAGAATTGATGAGCAGCCGTATGTCGCTGAGGCTATAAAGCGTAGATTCCCGTCCGTGAAGCTTCTTGCAACTACGATGAGACAGTCAATAAGCGCCACATACAATCAGTGGGGTGCGGCTCTGTATGATCTCTCAAACGGTTGTCAGTATGTCTCTCCATGTGTGGATGGCAGATATGTTCCATATGACATAACATTCATCGTTGACCGTATCGGGGCAGGGGACAGCTTCGCGGCAGGACTTCTCTTTGCATTGCAGGATCCGGAACTGGGTAAGGATCTTCAGACTGTCATCGATTTCGCCACCGCAGCATCATGTCTTTCCCATTCTGTCATGCAGGATATCAACTTCGTGTCAAAGGAAGATGTCATTGCGCTGATGAAGACCGGTGGACACGGAACAGTGTCCAGATGATCACTTATACCTGATTCTTTTCTTCAGATACTTTGCGGCTCTCTTCTCCCCTCCGGGGACGAAGAAGCCTTCATTCCTCATTGAGATAAGCTCCTCGTAGATCGATACGAACTGTTTGGAGACTTCTGCCCCGTCGACTCTTGAGATGCTCTTCGCAGCGTCAGCGGCTTTCTGATCCCTTTCCTCAGGGCTGTTGATGACGTGGTCCATGGTCTCTGCAAGACTGTCAATGTCTCCGCCATCAAAGAACCAGCCCTGACTTTCGTTGAAGAGTGCTCTCATGTTGGATACATCCGCTGCGATCACAGGAGTGCCTGAGCAGAGTGCCTCGATGACTGTTATCGCCTGATTCTCAGAAAGGGATGCTGTTATGAATGCTGAGATCTTTTTCAGCAGCTTTGATCCTATCAGTTCCTGATTCGGGATCAGACCTGTCATGTGGATGTGTCCTGTCGGATCGACACTTTCGACGAGCTTCCTCAGCTCCTCCTGAGCCGGTCCCTGTCCGATGATGATGAAGTGCGCATCAGGGTTTTTCTTCAGACACTCAGCAAATGCCTTTATGGCGACATCGACAGCCTTCTCATAACCGAGCCTGCCCACATAGAGGAGAGTCCTCTTCCCAAGCCATGAAGGATCGATCTGATGCGGAAGCGGGGCTTCCGGAAGACTGTCGTCAAAGCGGGAGATGTCGATACCGTTTGACACATACCTGACCTCAAGTCCGGGGAATCTGCCCATGACCTGTCTGCATGTGTCCCTGTTGGGAGCTGTGGCCATCCATGTGAGCTTGTAGAACGGATTGAACACCACAGTCCATATCGCATCGGTTGCCGCATTTGCCAGCATCTTGCTCTTCAGGGCATAGCGTATGTAGATCGGGTTGTCTATCAGGGTATGATGAGTCGCTATTGTCGGGATATGCAGTCTTCTTGCCGCATGGTTGAGAGCCATGCCCATAAGCCATGGGGACGTGTTGTGCACTATGTCTATATGATACTTCGCAAGATACGGCATCAGATACCAGCCATATATCGGGAGAAGCTTCAGGCCTTTGTATATCCAGGCCGGGATCGCAGGCACATGGACTATCCTTATTCCTTCTTCGATCACTGTATCAGTGAAGTCTTTCTCCTTTGGAACGAAGAACCACACACGGTGTCCCTGGCGTATGAGGTTGTTGGCAAGATTTATTGTCGTCGTTATAACGCCATTAGTCTCTGGATAAAAGATATCGAACCCGAAGGCAATCCTCATCAGGAACCCCTTGAATAGTGCTAGAGGAATGTTAACAGATGTAGCGCAATCCATCAATCTTATTTTGCCTTTACATGTCTTCTGGTATATGATATCGGCATGAGGAAAATCCTGTTTGTCCTGTTTTGTCTGTTGTCGGTGACTGCTGTCTCAGCCGCCTCTCTTGAGATGTTCAATCTCGATCATCCGGTATATGAGGAGATGGATGCCCTCTACACAATGGAAGGCAAGGCCGCCCCGCTTGGAATGAAGCCATGGACTGAGATAGATGTCGAACATCTCCTGTCTGCAGTGAATCCTTCAACAGAGTCGGGAAGGGCTCTCAAGGAACACATAGCGTCATACATAAGGGACGAAAAGGATTTCCGTCCGCTTTTCAATGTCTCGTTCACACCTTCGATGTATGTCCATACGAATGCTGAGGATTACGGCAAGGCTGAGGATGCCTATGATATCGATATAGTCAATGATCCTCTTGCTGACATCGCACTGGGACTGACGTATAAGGAATACATTGCGGCATACATGGATTTCTCCCTCGGTTTCAACTTCGCGGATGCTGTTCCATCGGTCACAGAGGAGCCGTCAGCCACTTCTGATCCAAGATACGGAAGCATATTCTCGATGAATGTACCGTTTGTGTCGAATGGCAGTGTGAGCATGAACTTCCCTTACAGGGCATATGTCGCATTCGGTTTTGATGCGTTCCGTATCGCAGGTGGACGTGACAGGCTCTCATGGGGTAATGGTGTGATGGGAAACATGATGCTCGGCGACACACTGCC
>CALXON010000053.1 GCA_944389985.1 uncultured Spirochaetaceae bacterium
GTTCGACCGTGATGATGTTGTTCATCATCTCCCGGGTTATATCCACATCATTGATTCTGATTAGACTCATGGGTTCTCCTAGCTGAATAATAACAGTAAATAACAGTAAATGATAGAAAATAATAGAAAATAACAATAACTCAGCTATTTTCGTGAGACTGCATGATAGTTGAAGGAAACAATTTTGCTTGACAACCAGTGATGCCTGTAGGAAGAAACATATATTAGAAAAACTATGATGCGAATAAATTCATGACAGGAAAATTAGATGGTGAAGACTCCTCTTGATATCAGAAGATTAAGTACAGAGCAGAAGATCGGAATGATGCTTTTTGCCAGAACTCCGGTGGACAGAGAGGATCTGGAATTCCTTCTCAGTCTTGTCAGGAACCACAGTCTTGGAGGAGTTCATGTATCTGGAAGATTCGCCTACAGATGTGGAATGACAGTCGAGGAACTTGCTTCACTGATCTGCAATACTGCTGATTATCCTGTCCTGATCGCAGATGACATGGAGAACGGGTATTCGGCGGGTACAAGACTTCCTTCTCAGATGATGATTTGCAATACAGGGGATCCGGAGCTTGCATATTATGCAGGACGGATAACCGGAGCAGAAGCCAGAGAGCATGGTTTCAATCTTGTTTTCGGACCTGTCCTTGATATTGCTCTCAATCGTAAGAACAGCAGTGTAGGTGTCCGCGCCTTCTCTTCAGAACTTTCTGATATCATGAAATTCGGAGAAGCTTACATAAAAGGGTGTCAGGAAGAGGGGATGGTTGTTACCGCCAAGCATTTTCCAGGAGTAGGAGCCTGCTCAGGAGATCCTCATATCGGACTTCCTGTACTGGATGCTGATTACAATACACTGATCAGCAGGGAGCTTGTGCCGTTCATCAGTGCAATCAGAAACGCTGATCTTTCCGGTATTATGATGGGACACATAATGGTTCCTTCTGTTGATAATGAGTATCCAGCAACTCTTTCTTCAAAGCTTGTCGGGCTTCTGAGGGATCTGGGATTTGACGGACTTGTGATCACAGACAGCCTTTCAATGTTTGCCCTGCTGAATTCCTATCCCTCCCGTCTGTGCTATCAGAAAGCGATGACAGCAGGCAATGATATGGTTCTTATGGACTACCGCATCAGCTGCCGTGAGTCATATGAGCGCATGCTGGAAATCTATCGCCAGGGCATGATCTCCGATCTGCAGATAGAAGCAGCTGCAACCCGTGTTCTCGCCGCCCAGAACAGGACTCTTTCGCCGCAGGTGAAAACAGGACTATCTCCAGAATTCATCAAGGAGAAAGTCAGTAAGATGAACACAGCTTCCATAATCGATAAACACAGAAACGGTGCTCCGGATAAGCTTGATGATGGAAACGATCTTCTGTTCATCTTCCAGAAGGGTGTGATGTATATAAATCCTGTCACAGGAATCACTGAACGCACTGATTATGATTTCAGCAGTGCAAAAGCTGCTGTTGGACGTTACTTTCCTCTGGCGTCCACCACAGAACTCTCCGAGTATCCTTCCAAACCAGAAACAGAGGATATACTTCGTCAGACATCCTCATTTGGAAGAATAGTCTTTGTCGTCGCAGTGAGGAGCGTCTCATACCAGGGTTCAGTTGATCTTTCCGAAAGGCTTCAGAACATCATTTCCGGTCTGGGCAGGAAGGTCTCTGCTGTACTTTATGCGGGTTGCCCGATAGGTGTGGAAGATTACATCAATGTGGACAGAATCATCTGTTTTTCTGAAGAGACAGAAAGTCAGAAAGAAGCCGTGAAAATCTTGTCAGGTTCCGACAAATAATATTTAATTATTTGGTTTATAAGATTTTACAATGCGATCAAAGTCGAGCCAAATTTTTCTTTACATCTTGAATTTTTGAAGTATTCTTATTGTATACAACAAATATACAGAAGGTAAGAAATGAAGATCGACAGGATTGACGTCAATGCTTATCAGGCAAAGCACAGAAAACCATATTCGAATGGAAAATACACTTATGCGACAACTGACATAGTTATCTGCAGGGTATTCACCGATGATGGATATGAGGGTATCGGATGGGCTCATGGTACAGATATTGTTGTCGATACCATGCTTTCTCTCCGTGACCGCATCATGGGAGAGGACCCTTTCAATGTTGAGAGGATCTGGGACAAGATGTACCTTCCCAAGGTCTATGGCAGAAAGGGCTTCGAGACCAGAGCGATAAGCGCGCTCGATGTTGGCATGTGGGATATCATGGGCAAGGTGGCAGGTCGTCCTATACGCCAGCTTCTCGGTGGTTATCATGAGACGATTCCTGCATACATCGCCGGTGGTTATTACGAGGAAGGCAAGACGCTTGAAGATCTTCAGGATGAGGTCAGGGAGAATGTGGCAAAGGGTGCCAAGGCAATAAAAATGAAGATCGGCCTTGTTTCCATAAAGGAAGACCTTGAAAGAATCGATGCTGTCAGAGATGCTGTCGGCCCTGACTGCCTTATCTTGGTTGATGCGAACAACGTATATAACAGACTTGATGCACTGAAGATGGGACGTGAACTGGACAAGAGGGATATCTACTGGTTTGAGGAACCTCTTTCTCCAGATGATATCGAGGGCTGTGCGGAGCTTGTCAGGAAGATCGATACACCAATCGCCATCGGCGAGAATGAATATACAAGATGGGGATTCAAGCAGCTTGTCGATGCTCATGCTGCCCAGGTCCTCAATGCAGATGCACTTGTCCTCGGAGGGGTGACTGAATGGAAGAAGGTAGCAGACTATGCGATGGCTTCCCACATCCTGATCGCTCCGCATGGAGATCAGGAGATTCATGCTCATCTTGTCTCTGCAGTCCCAAATGGACTTATCGCTGAGTATTACGACACGAATCTGAATTCACTTCTGAGTGCGATGTTCAAGACACATATCGTGCTGGATGAGAAGGGGCATATCGCAGCTCCTTCCGGTCCTGGTGTCGGTGTTGATATTGATTTCGAGAGTCTGAAGCAGTTTCAGACGTATCCGGAAAAATAAAAGGAGGAGAAGGCAATGAGGAAGTTCTTATTGACAGCTCTTATTGTCATGGTTTCTGCCTGTATGCTTTTCGCAGGTGGATCAAAGGAGAAAGCTAGTACTTCTGCCGATGGTAGTCTTTCTGGAACGTTGACCATTTGGTCAATGCTTACTCAGACAGAGAGAGCAACGGAGTTGGAGAATCTGGCCCGTGAGTTCGAAGCTCAGAATCCTGGTGTCACTGTGGAGATTTCCGTCATGCCATGGTCAGGTGCTCTTGATAAGCTCATGGCATCAATAATGGCAGGAAATCCGCCAGATATCTCGATTGTTGGACAGGGATATCCTCAGACACTCTCTGAGAGTGGTGGCCTCATGGAGCTTTCAGATTTCATCGATTCTATCGGAGGACCAGATCAGTTCCTCGGATCATCTCTCAGTGTTCTTTCTGCCGGAATGGATGGCGGAACATATGCCGTTCCTCTCTATATCACTCCTGTAGTCGCATATTACAGGCAGAGCTATCTTGATGAGGCTGGCTGGACAGGTGGTCTTCCGGAGACATGGGAAGAGTACTATGAGATGTGCAAGGCTGTTACAGATCCTGCAAAGAACAGATATGGCTTCGGAGTTCCACTTGGAGACAACCATGGAACAAAGACACTCTGGTGCTTCCTGCAGGCAAATGGCGTTGATCTTGTAAACGTTGATGAAGATGGTAACTGGTATGTTGATATCGATGATGAGGATTATGCCGCAATGGTCGAGACCTATGAGTACCTCTACAAGCTCGTCCGCGACTGCTCGCCGGAAGGTATCACAAGCTACACACAGGCCAATGTCAGAGAGCTTGTCGGTCAGGGCACAATCATGAGCCGTATCGATACTCCTGAGATCTACTATAATGTTCAGGCTCTGGATCCGGATAATCTTGACGACGTCAAGTACTTCAAGGTTCCTGCAAACAAGGAAGAGGCATACTACATGGGTTATGTAGGCTGGGCTGTACCGACTGCCGGAAATACAGATCTCGCACTTGAGTTCCTCAAGTTCTGCTATTCTGGAGACACACTGTCCAAGTTCTATGCAAGCTATCCGTATGCGATGTTCCCACCGATGGAAGGCCTCTTCCACAGCGAGAGCTATCAGACATCACTGCCTGCAGAGCTTCAGCCGATGGTACCGGATCTTGCTCTTGATATCCTTTCAAAGTCGAACGCAATTGCTCTTGCCAATGGTCCTTTCCCGTATGCCGGCGAGATTGAGCAGACAACACTTCTCGGTTCTCCGCTCGTGAGAATGCTTACAGAGGGTATCTCTGCGGAGGAAGCAGTTGATCAGGTCATTGAAGATCTTAATGGACTGTTCGAGTAATTTGACGAAATGAAGAGGTGACTCTTATGAAGAAAAGGGACGATTTAAACCGTGGACATGCACTGGAAAAACGCATGGGGGTACAGGGATTCCTGCTGTATCTGCCTGCAGTGCTTATCATTTTCCTTATAATCCTGTATCCGCTCATCTATGCACTTTGCATGAGCTTCACGAACTACAGACCTACAGTAAGGAATGTGAGCATTGTCGGGTTCAGCAATTATGCCAAGATACTGTCTGACTCTGATTTCTGGGCAGCTATGGGAAGATCCCTTTTCTTCACTATCACTTCTCTCACATTGCAGATCATACTGGGCCTTGCCTTGGCCCAGCTGCTGAATCATCCGAGGCTGAAGTGCAAGATGCTTTTCAGGGGACTTGCAATCACGCCTTGGCTGATTCCTACTGTATCGGTTGCCCTGATATTCAAATGGATGTTCAACGATCTCTACGGAATCCTGAACTTCATGCTTGTGGATATAGGCATACTTGATAAACCGTATGCATGGATGAGCGGAGGAAAGACCGCCATGTTCATCCTTGTTCTTGCTAATATCTGGAGAGGTACACCTCTCATGCTCACGATGTTCCTTGCCGGTCTTCAGGGAATACCTGGTGACTATTATGAGGCAGCAAGAGTTGACGGCGCGAGTGCCTGGTACTCCTTCCGTAAGATTACATTCCCGCTGCTTCTTCCTGTAGTCATGGTATCTGGTGTGCTCCGTTTCATCTGGACGTTCAACTTCTATGATCTTCCATGGGTCATGACTCAGGGCGGTCCTGCGGATGCTACTACAACCACACCTGTATACGCATACAAGAGAGCTTTCAGCTCATACAGACTGGGAGAGGGATCAGCAATATCCATCATCCTTTTCATCGTGCTCCTTGTATTCGCTTTCATCTACTTCAGAGCGAAGAAGTATCAGGACAAGATCTATAAGTAACGGAGGCCTCAGATGACAAAGAACTCAAAAGAAAAATGCAGGACATTCGGAGTCAACTTTCTTGCTGTGATTGTCATGATTCCCATTCTTTTTCCCATATACTGGCTTGTAGTGTCTGCACTGCAGAGCCCGCAGTCCATCATTTCGATTCCTCCGAAACTCTTTCCTCATGATTTCTCTCTGTATTTCGTGAAGAAAGTCTTCTCTGAATTCGGAATCGGACAGTTCCTTTTCAACAGCATATTCCTGTCCGTCATGGCGACATTCTGCACACTCGTGATTGCCTGCCTTGCCGCGTTCAGCTATACCGCATACAGATACAGGATGAGGGAGACATTCTCGAAGTCCATTCTCTTCGTTCACATGTTCCCGCAGATCCTGATCATCATTCCTATCTACCTTCTTATGAGCAAGCTGCATCTTATAAATACATGGATGGGCCTGACGCTCTGCTACATTGCATTCGAGATGCCGATATGTGTATGGACGATGCAGTCCTATTTCGAGACGATCCCAAAGGATCTCATCGATGCGGCTGAGATTGATGGTCTGACAAGACTCAAGACTCTGCCTAAGATCTTCCTTCCGGTCGCTCTCCCCGGTCTTGCGGCTTCCGGAATCATGACATTCATCGGAATCTGGAACAACTTCCTGCTCTGCAACACACTCATTATCGATGCGGACAAGAAGACGCTTCCGGTCATCGTTGCGGATTTCGCAGGCAGAGACAACATGCTTCAGGGTGATGTTCTCGCAGCCTCGCTGGTTGTATGTATTCCGTCATTCCTCTTTGCTCTGTTCGCCCAGAGATATCTTGTCGGTGGACTGACTCAGGGCGCGGTGAAAGCGTAAGGGAAAATGTATGAAGATCATTGATGTAAAGACAAGATTCATCGATCAGTTCCTGTTTGTCGAGATATATACGGACGAGGGAATAAAGGGAATCGGAGAGTCCGGCACATGGGCGTTCCTTGAGGCTTCCGCGGAGGCTGTGAATACATTCAAGCGCTATCTCATAGGGCAGGATCCGCTCCTTATAGAACAGCACTGGCAGATGCTGTACCGGTGTTATCACTTCAGGGGGGCTGCGATAATGGGAGCTCTCTCTGCAGTCGACATTGCTCTCTGGGATATCGCAGGAAAATATTATGGAGTACCTGTGTATCAGCTTCTGGGAGGAAAGGTCAGGGACAAGGCTCGTGTGTATTATCATGTGTTCGGAGGTTCCAGAGAGGAACTTGTTAAAGGATGTCTCGATGCCAAGGCAAAAGGCTTCACGGCTGTCGGGCACCTGACACCGTTCATCAACCAGCCCCGTGAGACAATCGCTCCGTTCGAGACATATGCGAAGAGAATGGAAGACGGAGTCGAGAGTGTCAGAGCCTACAGGGAAGCTCTTGGAGATGATGTCGATCTCTGCATAGAGATGCACCGGCAGCTGACCGTACCGGAGGCAATCACATTCGGCAGGGAGATAGAGAAGTATCATCCGTATTTCTATGAAGATCCAGTCAAGCCGGACAATATCGATGATATGGCGAAGGTTGCGGAGAAGGTCGCAGTGCCTATCGCCACAGGTGAGAGGTTCCATACCGCATATGAGTTTGCCATGCTCATTGCCAGAAATGGTTGTTCATATGTCCGTCCTGATGTCTGTATGTGCGGTGGTATAACCCATGCGAAGAAGATCGCAGCACTGGCTGAGGCTTTCGGCGTGCAGGTTGTACCTCATAATCCGCTCAGTCCCGTAAGCACTGCAGCCTGTATGCAGATCGCTGCATCCTGCCCGAATTTCGCGATTCAGGAGTATCCGCTGGGTGAGGATGAGGCTCCTAAGAACAGGATTGTGAAGAGTACCATAAAGAGAGAGGGTGGTTTCCTGATAGTTCCGGATGCCCCTGGAATAGGTATAGAACTCACAGATGGAATCGAGGAGGAGTATCCGTACAGACCAAGGGCTTATGTCACGAGAATACAGGAGGATGGTTCGGTATACGACCAGTGAGGAGGTTTTTATGAGATCATATGCTGCTATTCGTGAAGAGATATACAGGGAGGATGGCAGGAAATATCCTGCCGGAACTCTTGTTGATATGGAGCTCAGACCGGCTTTCGATGAGGCCAAGGAGTACAGGATCGGACCTATGCTTGCTGCGAATGAGGCACAGCTCGTGATGCTTGCAGAGCAGGGTATAGTGAGCCGGGAGGATGCCAGAAAGATCTTTGATGTAATGGAGAATGTCGATTACAAGAAGTACCGGAGCAAGGAGTATACCGGGGAATTCGAGGATCTCTTCTTCCAGATCGAGGATGAACTCATAAAGAAAACTGACGGACTTGCTGGCAATATCCATATAGCACGCAGCCGCAATGATCTCTGTCTTGCGATTGACCATCTTGTCGTCAGGGACAGCCTTTTCTCAGTGATCAAGGAGATGGTGAAGCTCCTTGAGACTGTGGGGGCATTTGCTGCAGAGCATAAAGATACGCTGTATGTGGCACATACACATACACAGCACGCCCAGCCAAGCGTGTTCGGTCATTATTTCCTCGGATTCTTTGATGTTCTCTGCAGGGATATTGAGCGTATGACAAGGGCATATGACAAGGCGAATTCCTCTCCTTTAGGGGCTGCTGCGATCACTACATCCGGCTTCCCTGTGGACA
>CALXON010000054.1 GCA_944389985.1 uncultured Spirochaetaceae bacterium
AGGCGACACTCGGTGCCGTGAACGGGTACATCGAGGAGATGATGAACGGTCAGCGTGTCATCAAGGTGTTCTGCCACGAGGATGCCTCAATAGAGGAGTTCAACGGCATTAACGCCACGCTCAGGAAATCCATGACGAAGGCTAACACGCTCGCGAACATCATGGGACCTGTTACGATGAACATAGGAAACCTCCAGTATGTAGCACTTGTCATCATCGGTGCCATCGTCGTCATACTCTCAGGCGGAAGGGCTTCAGGGTACACAGTGGGTGCGCTTGCCGCATTCCTCCAGCTCTCACGTTCATTCTCGAACAATGTCAACCAGATATCACAGCAGATGAATGTCGTTCTTCTGGCTCTTGCCGGAGCGGAGAGGATCTTTGAGCTGATGGATGAGGAGAGTGAGGTTGACAACGGTTATGTCACACTCGTCAACGCCAGGAAGGACAAGGACGGGAATATCATCGAGAGCAGCAGCCGTACAGGCATGTGGGCATGGAAGCATCCCCATACGGACGGCAGTCCTGTGACATACACTCCTCTTGCCGGCGATATCGTGATGGAGCATGTGGACTTCGGATACAGCCCGGACAAGATGGTCCTGCATGACATATCCCTCTATGCGAAACCCGGACAGAAGATCGCTTTCGTAGGTTCGACCGGAGCGGGAAAGACCACGATAACGAACCTTCTGAACCGTTTCTATGACATTCAGGACGGCAAGATCAGATTCGACGGCATCAACATCAACAAGATACGGAAGTCAGATCTGCGTCACTCCCTTGGAATGATCCTTCAGGATACGAACCTCTTCACTGGAACGATAAGGGAGAACATAAAGTACGGAAAGCTTGACGCTACAGATGACGAGGTCGTCGCTGCTGCAAAGCTTGCCAATGCCCACGATTTCATCATGATGATGCCGGACGGGTATGACACGATGCTGACGAACAATGGTGAGAGTCTCTCCCAGGGACAGAGACAGCTTCTGTCGATCGCAAGGGCTGCGATAGCCGATCCTCCTGTCCTTGTCATGGATGAGGCTACGAGCAGCATCGATACCCATACCGAGGCCCTTGTGCAGAGCGGTATGGACAGACTGATGGCCAACCGCACGGTCTTTGTCATAGCGCACAGACTCTCAACGGTCCGCAATTCCGATGCGATCATGGTCCTTGATCATGGAAGGATAATAGAGCGCGGAACACACGATCAGCTGCTTGCGCTCAAGGGAACCTACTACAGGTTGTACACGGGAGCACTGGAACTGGACTGAGAATGATGCCTCCTTCCGGAGGCACCATGTCTCATACTATCCTGTTTCTCTCCCGGCCTTCCGAGAAAGCCTTCAGGTTGAGCATCGCCTCGTTCAGAAGCCTCGCTCTTGTCTCTTTCGCGCTCCATGCGATGTGTGGCGTGATGGTTACAGAGGGAAGGGAGAAGAGCGGGGAGGATGCCTCCGGGGGCTCATTCCTCATCACATCCATTCCGGATCCCTTTATCCTCTTCTCATTCAGTGCATCATACAGCGCTTTCTCATCGACAAGCGCACCGCGTGCCGTGTTTATGAGGACCGCATCTCTCTTCATAAGGGAAAGTGTCCTCTCATTCACGATGTTCTCCGTGTCCTTTGTCAGTGGGCAGTGGAGGGACACATAGTCTGAAAGCCTGAAGAGATCATCGGTACTGACACTTCTGTATCCAAGAGCCTCCGCCTCGCTTTTCGGAGTGCGCGTGCTGTAGATCACATTCATGCCGAATGCTGATGCGATCGATGCGACCCTCATTCCTATGGTTCCCATTCCTATGATGCCGAGCGTCTTGCCGCTGATCTCGGAGACAGGAAGCACAGGGAGACTGAAGCTTCCGGACTCTGACCACTTACCGCTTTTTACGAGGCTGTCATACTCTGCAGTCCTCTCTGCGAATGAGAGGATGAATGCGAAGACCGCCTGCGCAACTCCGTCTGTGCTGTATGCCGGAACGTTCGTCAGAGCGACCTTCCGTTCTCTCAATGCCTCCAGATCGACGATGTTGTATCCCGTTGCCGTGATTCCGATATATCGGAGAGAGGGAAGGGCGGAGAGAAGCTCTCTGTCAATGACTATCTTGTTGATGATGATGGCATCAGCATTCTCAGCTCTCTCAACAACCTTGTCAGGAGGAGTCTCCTCATACAGATCCACATCTCCCAGTGCCCTGAATGAATCCCAGGAGAGATCCCCGGGATTCAGTGCATGTCCGTCAAGTATGACAATCCTCATGCGTTGCCGCCTTCATCGAGTATTGCAGAACACCCCTTCAGGAGATCTGTGATGCTGAGGTGCTGCGGACAGACAGATTCGCACTTCCTGCACTTTATGCAGTCTGCGGCTCTTCCTGATTTACATGATTCGACAAGGTCCTTATAGGAGTTTCTCGGGCGTCCATGCTCACCGAGAGCCTTGAGATCATTCACAGCCCTGAATATCAGTGGAATCTCGATATGCTTGGGACAACCTGCGGTACAGTATCTGCAGGAGGTGCACTGTATGGTGCGGTTCTCGCTGTAGCTCTTCTTTATGGCTTCCATGGCCTTCTTCTCTTCCTCTGAGATCGGGCTGAGGGAGTCGAATGTCCTGATGTTCTCCCTCATCTGCTCCATGGAGCTCATTCCGGAAAGCACCGCCATGACATCCTCAAGATTCGCAGCGAAGCGCAGTGCAAGTGATGCAGCGCTCTCACCCTGGGGAAGAAGTTCCGGATTCACGTTCGCAAGAAGTCCGCCCTTGACAGGTTCCATTATGACGATCTTCTTCCCGAACTCCCTCGCGATCCTCCAGTTCTCACCTGCATCGACGAACGGGCTGTCCCAGTCGAGATAGTTTATCTGGAGCTGTACGAACTCCATCTCCTCATGTTCCTCAAGTATCTTTCTCAGAAGATCCGGCTTGCCGTGGAATGAGAAACCCAGATGTCTTATCTTTCCCTCAGCCTTCAGCTTCTTCACGGCGTCCCAGCAGTCAAACCTGTTGCATTCAGCCATGTGTGTGTCCTGCAGGCTGTGCAGAAGGTAGTAATCGAAGTAGTCCAGTCCTGTGCGGTCCAGACTCTCCTGGAACATATCGTATGCCGTGAATGATGACGAGAGCTTCCATGCAGCCATCTTGCTGGCGACCGTGAACTTGTCACGCGGATAGCGCTCCGTGATTGCCTTCTTCAGTATATCTTCTGATCCTGCATAGACATATGCTGTATCAAAGTAGGTGAAGCCTGATGAGATGAACTCATCAACCATATCAATGGTCTCGGAGAGGATTATCTCCTCATCCTTCTTTGGAAGCCTCATGAGGCCGAAGCCCAGTTTCTTTTCCGGTATTTTCATAGGATCCTCCGCCCCTGATTCTAGCACAGGGACGGAATGAGATGGATCACTTTGTAAGATTATTTCTCAGTATTTCAATATCTTTCTCAGAAAGGCCCAGAGTGTTGATGGCATAGCTCTCTGCGACAAGACCGACACTGTTCCACGGGAATGCCCTGCCGTTCATGTTCGTGAAGTAATCGGTGATCGTCTTCGAGATCTTCTCATACTGTTCGGTTCCGGCCTG
>CALXON010000055.1 GCA_944389985.1 uncultured Spirochaetaceae bacterium
GCATTGGGATGGAACTTCTTGAAAGTGTCAGGAAACCATAGAATCTCGACATCGGAACCGTGCTCCTTGAAAACATCCCTGAGAGCCCTGTCTGTCAGATGTCCCTTACCCGTAGCGGCAAGAGATCCATAGAGCTCTGCCCTGACCTTCTTTGCCTCAGGATGTTTTTCCAGAAACATGCATGCGGCATTTCTCGGGCCCATTGTATGAGAAGAAGATGGACCATATCCGATACGATAGAGTTCTTTCAGAGATTCCATAGCATAAGAAGTCTACACGGCTATGGCTTCGCTCTCAATACCACACAGGCGCTTTGCTGATATTAGCGCTCTTCTCCCACTCTTCCGACACAGCTATTGTGAGAAGAAGACCTCTCTGCCAGTTCATATACCTGAAAACACCCGGATGGAGTCTGAGATAGACAGGCCTGCCTGAAAGAGGAACAGAGAACTCCGGAGTATCATAACGTTCGGAAATCCATCTGCCTTCAGGTATCGAATCAAAGACAAGGACCTCCGGCTCATATGTCTTGAGCTGTCCTTTCCTGAGTGTTCCATCGAAGAGCTTGTCAAGGAAATCAAGCTCATCAATCAATGCAAGATCCTCGTAATCCTCCATGATTGAACTGACCGAGACCCGGGAGACCGCATCAGGTCTGTACTCCGCCGCTCCTATCAGCATCTCCGCAAACGAACCATATTCGCTCTTCATCCTGATCAGATCGCTTCCGCCAGGCTCATAGAACCCTCCGACCGGCCCCAGCTGCCCGAGAGGGATCAGGATGAACGGCCTCATTCCTCCTGTATATACAGGAACCCTCTCGATCGTTCTGACAGATGCCGGGATATGTTCCTCGACAATCCTTTTCCCGTCAAAGTACCTGAGTGTGTACCACATATCTGTGGATGACGCTATCTCAAACGGGTGATCATCGGCGATTCTCAGTGTGACATAGTGCGGCGTCTCTATGGAGCAGGAAGATACAAGTGATATAAGCAGCAGAAAGAGTATCAGCATATAGAATATACGCCCCAGACAGGGCTTTCTGCCGGTTTCAGGAGAGAATTAACCTAAAAATAACGGCAGCAGACTTCAACGCTTAACAACGTCTCAATATACAGACTGTCAGGTATCACAGTGGAAATCAGACTAGAGAACATAAGAAAGACCTTCGGCGGCAAAACCGTAATATCAGATCTCAGCATGATCATATCATCAGGAAGTTTCACGACTCTCCTCGGACCATCAGGTTGCGGAAAGACAACTCTTCTGAGAATGATCGCAGGACTTGAGACTCCGGACAGCGGAACAATAACACTTGGTGGAAACTGTGTATTCTCTTCTGAGAAGAGAGTGAACACTCCTCCGGAAAAACGAGGTCTTGGATTTGTTTTTCAGGACTTTGCGCTCTGGCCGCACATGAAGGTAAGGGATAATGTCGCATTCGGCCTGAAGGCACAGAAGAAGACAGGGAATATTGAAAAGAAAGTCAGAGAAGCCCTTCACGCTGTCCAGCTTGATGATTATGGCGATCGCTATCCTTCAGAACTTTCCGGAGGACAGCAACAGAGAGTATCCTTTGCGAGAGCCATCGTCACAGAACCTGAATGTATTCTCTTTGATGAACCGCTTTCCGCCCTCGATGCCCTGCTGCGTGAGGAAATGAGAAGTGAGCTGAGATCACTTGTCACGGAAAGAGGAATCACATCCGTATTCGTCACACATGATCAGACCGAGGCAATGTCAATGTCAGACATGATAGCCGTTATGTCAGGAGGACAGATAGAACAGTATGCTTCCCCTGAAGAGATATATACAAAACCTGCTACAAAATTCGCAGCCAGATTTGTAGGTACATCCGACTGGATAGATCAGAATTCGATGTTCAGACCGGAAAACGCATCTCTTGAGAAGACTTCAGACAACGATGAGAAGTTCATGGCAAAGGTGACCGGCTCTGAATTTCTCGGTTCGACCTACCGTATTCTTCTCAGCTACGGCGGGGAGAAATGGGTCATCGAGACCAGCAGGAAAGTCGAGACCGGAACAGATATTCCAATCTATGTGAAACAGAACTCCATACTCAGTATCAGAAACTGAAAAGGAAAAGGATATGAAAAAAGCACTGATTGTATTTGCTATGTTTATCGCAGCCTTCTCTGCAGTTCATGCAGCGGACAATGTCGTAACTGTCTACATGCCATCCCCGGCAGGTCTTGCAAACAAGCTTGCTGCGGATTTTACAGAAAAGACAGGTATTGAGGTGAAAACCTTTCAGGGAACTACCGGAGAGATTCTTGCACGCCTCGAGACAGAGAAAGCAAATCCTGTCGCAGATGTGGTCATACTCGCATCATGGTCCGATGGTCTTTCCATGAAGAACAGCGGACAGCTTGCATCCTATGTTCCAGAAGCTGCTGACAAAGTTGTTCCGGGCTGGATCGATCAGGATTCCATGCTCTTCGGATACAGCGCTTCCGCCGTAGGTGTGATCTACAACACACTTATCTACCCGGAACTCAATGCGGACTGGGCTGAGCTTGCATCCCCGGAATACAGAAATGATCTTGCCATCCCTGACCCTGAGCTGTCCGGAGCATGTAAGGATTTCGTCGCTGGCTATGTGAATACATTCGGCTGGGATACCTTTGAGGCTCTTGCTGCAAATGGAATGATCGTTCCAGGTGCCAACAAGGCCGCACTTGAAGCCGTCACGACAGGAGAGGTAGGAATACTCATTGCGGGTGTTGATTACAATGCATACTCCTCAATGGCAAAGGGTGAACCACTCTTCATCTACTATCCAGCAAGCGGTACTGTTGTCAATCCGAGACCGGCAATGATCATGAAGACTGCTCCGGACATGGAGAATGCGAAGGCGTTCATCGACTACCTCTTCTCTGAAGATGCCCAGAAGATGGTCACGGAAGCATATCTCCTTCCAGGAAGGACAGACATCGAGTACACAAACAGATCCACGCTCGATGAGATTCCGCAGATTGAATGCAACTGGGATGAGATGATGGAAATTTCATCTGAATCCGCAGCAAGAATCAACGAGCTCTGCGAAAGATAAACAGAGGAGCGGACAGAATGAAAGGAAAGAAGATCATACCTTATACCCTCATGGCAATCCTTGTTTTCCTCATCATCTGTCCGCTTGTATCCATTTTTGCAGAAGCGGTGTTCCAGGAAGGCAGATTCGACTTTTCCAATGCGATAAACACAATAAAAGAGAGCGAAAACGCGGCGATGATCGGCTCCTCTCTGCTTCTGGGAGTACTTGTCGTCATTGTCTCTTCTGCAATAGCGCTTCCACTCGCATACATCTTCTCCCGGACAGAACTTGCACGTTATCGTTTTTTTGATGTCATATTCATGATTCCATTCATGACACCACCATACATCGCATCTATGGGATGGATACTTTTCATGCAGAAAAGAGGACTCATGCAGCAGCTGTTCCCTTCTCTCGCATTCCTCTCTGACCTGTTCTTCTCTCTCGGTGGACTTGTGCTCGTGATGAGCTTCCATGTATTTCCATTCATGATGACGATGATGAAGAATGCGATGCTTTCCGTACCATCATCACTCGACGAGGCAGGAGCAGTACTCGGGGCGGCCTTCAGTACACGCATCAGAAAGCTATTCATGCCTCTGCTGACAGGAAACTATGCAATAGGAGCTCTCCTTGTATTTGTGAAGACCATATCAGAATACGGTACACCGTCAACACTGGGCAGACGTATCGGTTTCAATGTATTCACCACAGATATCCACAGATATGCCACTGTTGCCCCTATTGAATTCGGAAAATCCGCATCGCTTGCATCCGTTCTTGTAGGCATCTGTCTTCTGATATGGATGCTCCAGAATTACATAACGATGAAGAAAACATACAGCCTTGTCGGCGGTAAAGGAGGAGCTGTAAGATTACGGAAACTGTCAAAACCAGCTCTTGCCGCTGCCATCATCTTCATAACCATTGTTGTTTTCTTCTCCATGATCATCCCGTTGTTCTCTGTGACAGTATCATCTCTTATAAACCTGAGAGGATACGGAATGAGAGTTAGTAACTATACATTCATGAACTATGTGAATGTCTTCATGGAAGACAGACAGGGAATAAATGCCCTGCTCGTCTCTATATTCCTTGCCTTGTCCTCCGCCACCATAGCCTCAATACTTGGAACGGTAGCTGTGACAGTCTCACGGTTCGCAAGAGGTGGAATGAGAAAGACCATTGAAGGAATAGCACTTCTTCCGGAGATGCTTCCCAGCATAGTTCTTGTACTTGGAATAATGCTCTTCTACAACTCCATCTACAAGGTTCTCCCGATCTATGGAACAATCTGGATTATGGTATTGAGCTATGTCGTACTGTTCCTGCCATACACCGTGCAGTATGTCACATCATCTTACTCGCAGATCAGCCCCAGCCTTGTCGCCGCCGGCAGGATCTCAGGAGGAAGTCCCTGCTATGTATTCATACATATCACTCTTCCTCTCATCTCCAGAGGAATAATGTCTGGATGGATGATGACCTTCATCATAGCTTTCCGGGAACTTGTGACACCATCATTGATAGCTCCCACGAATACCCTGACAGTATCAACATACATAAACAGGCAGTTTGAACAGGGAAGCGTGGGAAAGGGAATGTCCATGGCTGTGATCTGCATACTATTCAGCA
>CALXON010000056.1 GCA_944389985.1 uncultured Spirochaetaceae bacterium
AAGTTCCTTCGGAAGGTGCTTGCCGAACTTCGGATAGTGGTTGGTCCTGATGTCCTCAACCTCTTTCAGCCAGCCAGCGACATCGACCTTGAGAAGCTCTGCCATATCAGCCTCGCTGACTCCCTCAGGTCTGTCAATCGCATCGACTGTCGGCATGATTCCGATCGGAGTATCAACTGTCTTTGCTGTTCCGTCGCAGCACTCGAAGATCCACTTGAGAACGCGGCTGTTGTCACCGTATCCCGGCCAGATGAAGTGGCCTTCAGCGTCCTTGCGGAACCAGTTGACGTAGAAGATCTTCGGAAGGACATCCTGTGAAGGAGCCGCCTTGCCTACGTCAATCCAGTGCTGGAAGTAGTCTCCCATGTTGTAGCCACAGAACGGAAGCATTGCGAACGGATCACGTCTGATCGTTCCAGCCTTGACGTCGAGTGTTGCTGCTGTGACCTCAGATCCTACGATAGAGCCGAGGAAGACACCATGGTTCCAGTTCCTGGACATATGTACGAGAGGAATTGTGGAAGGTCTTCTGCCACCGAAGAGGATAGCGGAGATTGGAACACCTGCCGGATCCTCCCACTCAGGAGCGATGCATGGGCACTGTGCTGCAGGAGCTGTGAATCTTGAGTTCGGGTGAGCTGCAGGCTTCTGCTCCTTGTTACCCTTGTCCTGTACCCAGTCATTGCCGTTCCAGTCAACAAGCTTGCCAGGAGCATCGTAGCCGATTCCCTCCCACCATACATCCTTGTCCTCTGTAAGAGCGACGTTTGTGAAGATGGTGTTCTTGGAAGCTGCCATGAGAGCATTGTAGTTGGACTTTGCTGAAGTTCCAGGAGCAACACCGAAGAAACCAGCCTCCGGGTTGATAGCATAGAGTCTTCCATCCTTTCCGGGCTTCATCCATGCGATATCGTCGCCGATTGTGTGGACTTCCCAGCCAGGGATGGTAGGAATGAGCATTGCGAGGTTTGTCTTTCCGCAAGCTGACGGGAATGCGCCTGTGACATACCTGCTTCTTCCCTCCGGGTTGGTGACCTTGAGGATGAGCATGTGCTCAGCAAGCCAGCCCTCGTCGCGTGCGAGAACGGAAGCTATGCGGAGAGCGAAGCACTTCTTTCCGAGAAGAGCGTTTCCGCCGTAGCCTGAACCATATGACCAGATCTCCCTTGTCTCAGGGAACTGGGAAATGTACTTGTGTTCCATTGGAGCGCATGGCCACTTGCCGCCATCTGTCTCGCCCTTCTCAAGAGGCTTGCCTACTGAGTGGAGACATGGGACGAAGTATCCGTCAGTTCCGAGAAGATCGAGGACCTTGGATCCTACGCGTGTCATGATCATCATGTTGCAGACAACGTATGCACTGTCGGTAAGCTCAACACCGATCTTTGACATCGGAGAGCCAAGAGGACCCATTGAGAACGGAATGACATAGAGTGTCCTTCCCTTCATGCATCCCCTGTAGAGATCTGTCATCGTCTTCTTCAGTTCCTTGGGATCGATCCAGTTGTTGGTCGGACCTGCATCCTCCTGCTTCTCAGCAGCGATGAATGTTCTCTTCTCAACACGGGCTACGTCAGAAGGATCTGAATCAAAGAGCACGCAGTTTGGCTTCTTCTCCTCGTTGAGGCGGACGCAGAGGCCCTCCTTAACCTGGAGATCGATAAGATTCTCATACTGCTCCTGAGAACCATCTGCAATGACGATATTATCCGGTGTGGTAAGAGCAGCGAACTCATTTACCCACTGGACAAGCTTAGGATGTCTAAGATCATTAAGTGTCATCGGTTTCTCCTTTATGATATCCGCAGTTATGCGGTATATTTACTTATTGCAAGCATAAAGATAAACAGCTATTTTGGCAAGCAATTCGATATTTCGGGTGAGGATTACGATATGGAACTGGCAATGCCTGCAGGAACGATAACCGAAGCGCTCATAGCATTGAATGCCGGAGCAGATGCTGTCTACTTCGGAATGAAGGAGTTCTCCGCGCGGAAAGGGGCAGGAAATTTCTCGATTGATGATCTCCGCAAGATAAGGAAATACGCGCAGGACAGGAAGAGAAAGACATACATCACGATCAACACGCTCATCGATGACAGGTCCCTGCCGGAAGCATACTCGCTCCTTGAAAGCATCAGCGACTACGGAACGGACGGAATCATTGTCCAGGATCTCGGAATCGCCAGACTTATAAAGCGTGATTTCCCCACACTGCCGCTTCATGGCTCCACACAGCTTGCTGTCCATACTGAAGAGGGTGTGAGGATGCTGCAGGAGCTGGGATTCGAGCGTGCGGTGCTTTCAAGAGAACTGACTCTTGATGAGATCGGATCAATAAGGAAAGCCTGCCCTGATATCGAACTGAAGGTCTTCATCCATGGTGCGCTGTGTTATGGTTTCTCAGGGCTCTGCATGGCATCACACATCATCACTGAAAGGTCAGCAAACGAAGGTGCCTGCGCTCAGATATGCAGGACATGGTTCAGAGATGAGGATACAGGAAGAAAGTTCTTCCCGTTCTCGATGGAGGATCTTGACGGGCTGAAATTCATCAGAAAGCTTGATGAGATAGGCATAGACAGTCTCAAGGTCGAGGGAAGGATGAAAGGCCCTGAATACGCTGAGGCTGTCACGAGATACTACAGGGCGGCAATCGACGGAAATGAGATCACTCCTGATCTCCTTCACGGAGTCGATGTCTCTTTCAGACGGAAACATGGTACAGGATTCATGGAAAGCTCAGGTCCGGGACATCATGTTCTCACAACAGGATCCTATACAGGGCACACAGGAGAGATCATCGGTACATGTACAGGAAGTGACGGAGACTCCATAACCGTCAGGGCAGAGAGAAAGATCAGACCACACGACGGGCTGATGTTCCTCATTCCGGATGCAGCTGGTCTGGACACTCCTCTGAAGTTCAGCGCATCCGTGGCAGGGACAAGAGGAGATACATACAGACTCAGGCTCAATGATGCCGGAAAGGAGCTTGCCGGACTTCCTCTCCATATGATCTCAGACAGCAGTCTTAACACGAAGATCCCATCATCCGACATTCCGATGGCGAAAAGAAGGATCCCTGCAAGAATTACGGTGAATGATGAAGAACTCACGATAACCACAGAAAATCTTACTGAAAGCTATCCGGTGGAGACACAGCCATCTGACAAATCTCCGGAGGCAGCCATCCAGAGGATATTCTCATCTTCCGACCATCCTGACATCGCGCTGCTTCCTGAAGTAATTGAAACAGGAAAGACATTCTACATAAACCCGTCGAGGCTGAAGGAGATCAGAAGGGAATTCATAAATAAGATCGCATCGGAAAAGATTGAAAGAAGAACATACCGGGCAGAATGCATGACAGGCTGCGGGTTTTCCCTTCCTCCTAGATCTGCGATAACCGGCAAGAATACGCCATGGAATACCGATGGTACGGAGCTGGATGGAATACTCTATATCACGCTTCCTCCGGTCAGGCTGGGTTTCGATGAGAAGGAGCTATGGGCATCTGTTCTGGAAAAGGCGGAGACACACGGCAAAGTCAGGATCGGAATGAACAACATCTCGGATCTCGTATTCGCGAAGGCTCATCCTGAACTCGAATTCTTCGCTGATATCTACCTCTATCTGTCAAACAGGGAAGCGGCAGAGCTTGTAAAGGAGATGGTTCCATCCCTGACCGGAGGTTATCTCTGGCTTGAGAGAAAGAGCTACGAGGAACCATGGCCATTTGAACCGACAATCGTGGATGGCTTCACTCCCCCGCTCTTCATCTCAAGAGCATGTATCCGTCATGATGGATTCGGAGAGCCCTGTTCAACCTGTCCCGGCAGGAACGGGGTGTATAATCTTGAGCAGAACGGAAGACATTACAAGGCTGTATTCCATGAGTGTATGACAATTGTATCGGAGAAATAGGATGATAGTACCTGACGACATATTGAAGATCGCTGAAGTGAACAGCAGAGCGGTATCTCTGATCGATGAAGACTATCCTGCCGTGCTCTGCCGCATGACGCAGGCTGTACTTCTGATCTCAGATGAGGCCTCAGGCACTCTCGGGATAGACGGAATTCTCAATGAAATCTCCGGGAACACTGTCATAAGCATTCCGGAAAACACATATATCAGGACAAAAGATCTCCGGGGGAAACTCTGGAAGGTATCTGCAGTAAACTCCTCTCTTCCTCCGGGGATATACAGCGATGGAAGCGGAACGGTAAGACAGATCGCAGAAAGGCTCTCTGCCGAGTATGACCGCAATGACCGTTCGGAAAGGATGGTATCTGCAATAACAGAGGAGATCGCTGCAGAAGCTGAGAGATCGTGCAAGCTTGAAGGAGAAATCAGGACAGCAGATGGCTATGATTATCTGAGATACATCGACACAAACTCGGACAACATCACGCTGCAGACATTCGCGGAGCATTTCCATTTCACCGAGCAGTACGCATCATCACTGATCAGCAAGAAGCTTAATGTATCATTTACGGAACTGGTACGCACAATCAGGATGGCTAAATCGATACCGCTTCTTGAAGGTACAGCCCGTACCTGTGCCGATATAGCAGCGGAGATAGGCTATGCCTCTCAGGAGCACTTCTCAAGAGTATTCTCCCAGTTCTTCGGCACCACTCCATTCAAGTTCCGTTCGGAGATGAAGCTGAGACGTATAAGACGCATGAAAGGCTGATCCCGGAGCGTGGTTGTTTATCATC
>CALXON010000057.1 GCA_944389985.1 uncultured Spirochaetaceae bacterium
GAGAAGAAGATCAAAGAATCCGTCCATCCTGAAGCCTCAGTTCAGGCCAGCCGAGGGCCTGGTCTATATATGGATCATGACTTACAAGAAGTATCGTCGGCATCTCAGAGAATGCAAGTGATGACAGAAGGGATGCGAACGAGTCACGCGATGCCCTGTCCAGAGAGGCTGCAGGCTCATCGAGGATCAGAAGTCTCGGCTCCGATGCAAGGGCTCTTGCGAGATCAACCTTCTCAGCCTCACCTCCTGAAAGAAAGAAATAGTCCCTGTCCCTGAGATCAAAGGAGCCGGTTCGTCTCATCGCAAGCTCTGTCTCCGCCTTTATGTCCTTCCCCATGGGGACTGCAAGTGAGACAACCTCCCCTGCGGTGATCGGGAAGGAGTCAGAGGCGATCCTCTGCTTTATGTAAGCCGTATCATGAAGCACTGGACTTCCGTCAAAGAGAACAGAGCCTGAATCAGGTCTGAGAAGGGAGAGGATTATCCTTAAAAGAGTCGTCTTTCCAGATCCGTTCTCGCCTTTGAGTATCACTGTATCCCCGGGATTGAGAATGAATGAGACACCGTCGAGAAGACGTCTTCTCCCGTCATATGAGAAGACTATGTCCTTTACCTCGAGTCTCATACCCGATGTGAGATTGGCCTTCTTACGGAGCTTTATGTAGCTTTCCGCAGGAGGATCATCGGGAGAGATCATCGTCTCGGTGATGCACTTTATCCTCTCTGTGAGATGTCCGTATGAGAAATCAACACCGTTGTTACTGAACATTGCGGCAGCGCCTTCCGACATGAGATCAGAATGCACATGCCCTATACCGAGGTACACACAGATTGCGGCAGCTGCGATTCCGGTGATCGAATCATGGAGCGAGAGCTGGTGCGGATCGATGCCGTTCTTCCTTATGAACTCATCAAGCTGGAAGAGCGGATGGAGCCATCTTCCAGACGAGGAGAATACAAGTTCCTCCCCTGAAAAGACCTCAAGTGTATGGCCATCTCTGAGCTTATCGCGGTACATGAGAGAAGCATAGCACAAAGATGGCCTGATGTTAAACTGACATTTTGTCAGATTTCAGGGAATCTGACAGTTATCTCGGTTCCCTCTCCGAGCTTCGACTTCAGTGTGATCGCAGCATGGTGAAAGAGAGCCGCATGACGCACGATCGAGAGTCCGAGGCCCGTTCCTCCGGATGATCTTGATCTGGATTTGTCGACACGGTAGAAGCGCTCGAATACCCTGTCCTTGTCCTGATCGGGAATACCGATTCCGGTATCTGTCACGGAGATGACGGGTGCGCCGTTCTCCCTGTAAATCCTGATGACAGAAGATCCACCTGCCCTGTTGTACTTTATCGAGTTCTCGGCAAGATTGAAGATCATCTCGTCTATCAGCGAAGGAGAACCGTGTATCACGGAGTCCTCATCGGATTTCAATGAGAGAGACACACCTGCCGATGCCGCCTTCTTCGACAGCCTCGACACGACATTGCCGGCAATCTCCGTAAGGGATACATCCTCCAGAGTCTCATCCGAGTCATTCTCATCCAGCCTCGAGAGCCTGATGATGTCATGGACGAGAGCTATTAGACGCTGTGACTCACTGTATATCTCACCTGCGAACTCCTGGACCTTGTCGCTTCTGACATTTCCGTCCTTCAGAAGCTCCGCAAAGCCTGAGATCGACTGCAGCGGAGTCCTGAGCTCGTGCGAGACATTGGCAGTGAACTCCCTTCTGAGTCTTTCTCTCTCAGCCTTCTCCGTGATGTCCATGATGATGACGACCGCACCGGATACGACACCTTCCTCGGCGACCGGGGATACGATGACCTGCAGTGTCTTCGAAGGCTCCTCCATCACCACTTCTCCGCGCTTTCCCTCAAGCGCGTCATCGATGAGGCCGGAGAACTGCTCAGAGCGGTTGATGACAAGGATGGAGTCTCCTTTCTTCGCCTCAGCGGCATCGAAGAGCTCCCAGGCCGCGCTGTTTATAGAGAGTATCCTCGCCTCGCTGTCTATGACGGCAAGACCTTCGGACATGTTGTCCGTGATGATGCTGAACTCGCGTGACCGTCTCTCCGCATCCTCTATCTGATGGCGGATCAGAGCCTGCTGCTTCGATATCCTGAAAAGAAGCGGCGAGAGCTCCTCATAGCCCTCGGTCTCCTCAGGGTGTGAGAGGTCTATCGAGTTGATCGGGTCCGTGATCTTCCTTGCTATCCTCATCGAGATGAAGGCGAAGATCACGAGAAGGATCACGAGGACAAGACAGAGCGGGAAGAGCATGCCCATGATGAATGAGAACGCGGTCTCTCCAAGAACTGCCATACGGAGGACATTCCCGTCTGAGGTACGGACAGCGGCATAGTAGTATGAGCGGAGCATCGTCTCGCTCTCCCTGACGTCGAATCCGGAGCCGAAGCTTAGAGCGTCATCGATCTCCCTCCGTCCGAGATGATTCTCCATGGAAGCAGGATCCGCCTCATTGTCATAAAGCACAGAACCGTCCGATGCGATGAGAGTTATCCTGCGACCGGGGACACTGACAGTCAGTATGTCCTCATCATCTGAGTATGCGGTATTCAGTATCCTCAATTCCGCCTCGAGATCTGATATGATCCTGTCAGAGTAAGCGAAATAGAAGATGAAGACCGAAACGGCTGCGGAGAGCACCATCGTCACGAGAACGGCGATGAAAATTGACTGGAATATCTTCTTATTCATCTTTCCCCCTGAACCTGTAACCGACACCTTTCACAGTCTCGATCCTCTGTCCCTCATCTCCGAGCTTCTCCCTCAGATGTCTGATATGCACATCCACGGTCCTGTTCTCACCGTCAAAGGAATAGCCCCAGACGGTGTTGAGAATGCTGTCACGGTCAAGGACGATCCCCTCATTCTCCATAAGATAGAGAAGGAGATTGAACTCCTTGAGCGTCAGCTCCACCTTCTCTCCCCCGACCTTCACAGTATGGGAAGATGGAGAGATGATGATTGATCCGTATGAGACACTCTGTTTCTCCTTTCCGTGCTCCGAGCGGCGGAGAACCGCCCTGATGCGTGAAAGAAGCTCCATCATGCCGAACGGCTTCGGGATGTAGTCATCAGCACCGCTGTCCAGCCCCAGGACCTTGTCATACTCGGACCCCTTCGCCGTCAGCATTATCACAGGGACATCACGGAGTGAGGAGTCAGACCTGATTTTAGCGAGTATCTCGAGTCCGGACTGTCCCGGCAGCATGATATCCAGGAGAAAGAGCTCGGGCCTTACCGTCTCTAGCTTCTTCCACATCTCCTCCCCCGATTCGGAGGCGTCCACAGCATAGCCGCTGTTCTCAAGCGCATAGCTGACAAGCTTCCTGATCGAGGGATCATCCTCAACAAGATAAATCATCATTCAACCTTTGCTGGATTGTTGATCCAGTCACCAGTGGCATCGAGGGCCGTGAGCACCCAGCGTGCAAGGGATGCGGCGTGATCACCCATCCTCTCCAGATACTTCGCTATCATCAGCAGATCGGGAGCCTCGGCAGCATTCTTGTCTCCGCTTCTTATCATATCCGTGATCGCCTCCTTGGCCTTGACGAAAGCGTTGTCGACAATATCGTCAGAGGAGACTACCGAGAGCGCTTTATCAGAGTCATAGTGGACGAAGGCGTCTATGGCATCCGTGACCATCCCTGTGACAGAGGAGATCATCCCATCAAGACCTATCGTCTTTGGAAGCCCCGGAACTGTCAGGAACGGGATTATCTCCGCGATATCCGCGGCATTGTCTCCGATCCTCTCGATATCCCCGATCATCTTCATCGCGGATGAGATGGTCCTGAGATCCTTAGCGACAGGCTGTCTCTTCAGGAGAAGACGGAGGCAGAGCGCCTCGATCTCCCTCTCCTTCTCATCGATCTGATGAGAGACCTCCGCAACTGCCTGAAGACCGGAACGGTCCTCCTCTGAACCAAGTGCGGCTCCGAGTCTTCCAAGCGCATCCTCAGAGAGCGCACCCATCTTGATCATATTCACATAGAGCGTTTCAAGCTCCGCATCGAATCTCGTTCTCATATCAGCCAAACCTTCCTGTCACATACTCCTCCGTCTTCGGGTTCGACGGGTTGGAGAATATCTTTTCCGTATCGTCATACTCAATGACCTCTCCCAGAAGGAAGAATGCCGTCTTGTGCGCGATGCGGAGAGCCTGCTGCATGTTGTGCGTGACTATGATTATAGTATATCTGTCAGCAAGCCCCATAGCCAGTTCCTCGATCTTCGCCGTGGATATCGGATCAAGGGCGGATGTAGGTTCATCCATTAAAAGCACCTTGGGCTCGACAGCCAGAGCGCGTGCTATGCAGAGTCTCTGCTGCTGTCCGCCTGAAAGACCGAGAGCGCTCTTCTTGAGCCTGTCCTTGACCTCATCGAAGAGAGATGCATCCACAAGAGCCTTCTCGACGATCTCGTCAAGCTTCACCTTGCTCCTGATACCATGAGTCCTGGGTCCGTATGCGATGTTGTCATATATGCTCATCATGAACGGATTCGGCTTCTGGAAGACCATGCCGACCTCATACCTCAGACCGTTCACGTCAACCTTCGGGGAGAAGATGTCCTCACCATTGTAGAGCACCTGTCCTCCGATCCTGACACCCGGCACAAGATCATTCATCCTGTTGAGCGTTCTCAGGAATGTCGACTTACCGCATCCTGACGGTCCGATAAGCGCAGTGATGTTCTTCTCCTCCACTGCGAGGTTTATCTTCTTCAGGGCCTGCATCTGGCCATACCAGAGATCAAGGTCCTTCGTCTCGATTATGTTCACTGTCCGTTTCTCCTCTTCATAAGCCTTCCCATATATGTTGTCAGTAGGTTTATGATGACCGTGAGTATCATGAGTATCGCCGCGATCGCGAATGCTATGTCGAACTCACCTCTCTCGCTGGCATAGACATACAGGGCGACTGTGAGGGTGGCTCCCGCACTGGACATGCCCTTTATGAAGCCGTTGAGGTTGTGTGCGAAGCCTGCCGTGAAGAGAAGAGCCGCTGATTCGCTGAGTATTCTTCCTATGGCAAGTATGCACCCTGTTATGATGCCGTTGATGCATGTGGGAAGGACAACGGTCCTTATCACCCTCCACTTTCCGGCTCCAAGTGCGAACGCACCTTCCCTGTAGCTTTCCGGTACTGTCTTGAGGCTTTCCTGTGTCGTTCTCATAATCGTGGGAAGATTCATGATCACGAGTGTCAGGGCTCCCGCGAGAAGCGATGTTCCCAGGGAGAAGAACTGACAGAAGACCAGCATCCCCACAAGTCCGTATATGATCGACGGGATTCCTGAAAGGGTCTCCGCCGCGAACTCGATCATCTCGACGACCTTCCTGTTCGACGCATACTCATTGAGGTATATAGCAGCACCGACTCCTATGGGGAGAACGATGATGAGCGTCGCTATGACGATATATACCGTATTGAGTATGTCCGGAAGTATTCCGATTGTGTTGCGCAGCATGCTCGGCACTGTAAGCAGAAGCTGTCCTGTAATATGAGGCAGTCCCCTGAAAAGCACATACAGGATCATGAAGCCTGTAAGCAGTGTGACAAGAGCCAGCGATATATAGCAGAAAGCCTTCATGAAACCGCACCATGTGCGTCTTTTTCCAGATATTCTCTCAATCATCTGCTTTTTCCTCCTGTCTTGAGGACGTTGAGCACCGCGTTGATCAGCATGATGAAGAGGAAGAGGACGAGAGCTATCGAGAAAAGCGCCTCCCTCTGTAGTCCTGATGAATAGGACATCTCTGATGCGACGGCAGTCGTGAGGAACCTTACTGAGGTGAAGAGTGATGGCATGTTCGCGACATTTCCCGCGACCATCATGATCGCCATGGCCTCTCCTATCGCCCTTCCGATACCAAGGACTATGGCTGTGAATATACCGCTCTTCGCGGCGGGTACCGATACACGGAAATATGTTTCCGTACTTGTCGCTCCCAGCGCGAGCGATGCTTCCTCATACTCTCTCGGAACTGCCTGAAGCGCGGTCAGCGAGACGTTTATCACTGAAGGAAGGATCATGACCGCAAGGACGATGATTGCTGCAAAGAGCGTCGCTCCGTCAGGAACTCCGAAGAGAATCCTTATTCCGGGCACGAGGATCGTCATGCCGACAAGACCGTAGACTACGGAAGGTATTCCTGCCAGAACTCCGATACAGAGTTCCATCACCTTCCTCACCTTTCCCGGAGCCATCTTCGCAAGATACACGGCAGCGAAGAAACCTATGGGGACACCGATGATGATTGCCCCGGCCGTACCGTAGATGCTCGTAAGTATGAATGGAAGTATTCCGAACTCAGGCTCAGCCGCAGTTGAGGCCCAGCGTGTTCCGAAAAGGAACTCGACCGGGCCGATCTTCAGAATGGCCGGCAGCCCTGACACCACAAGGTAGACGGTGATGACCAGGACCGAGCCGACTGCAACGAGACCGAGAACCAGGAATACCAGATGGATGATATCCTCAGCCAGCCTTCCCGGATTGTCTTTGTAATCCTTGGCGGCCAGATACTGTCTAAGATTCATTCCCGGTTCCCTTTTAATCACTCAGCTGTAGGAACTGCACCAGCTCCTGCGATGATGGAAGCGGCATCAGCGCTTACGCAGTAGTCGAAGAACTTCTGTGCTGCATCAGAGAGCGGAGTTGAAGCGAGTGTCGCGAAGACGAACGGGCGCTGGATCTTGTACTCGCCGCTCTTGACTGTGTCCTCAGTTGCCTGGACACCCTCGACTGTCACGGCCTTGACCTGATCAAGGTTGCTTGCAAGGGATGCGTATCCGATAGCACCGGGGTTCTGGGAAACTGCTGTGATGACAGCACCAGTTGATGTAAGCTCCTGGCTGTATACGCATGCATCCTCTGTTCCTGTGATGGACTCGAATCCATCTCTTGTACCTGAACCGGCCTCACGTCCGATTGCGACTACTGGTGCATCAGGTCCGCCGATCTCACTCCAGTTGGAGATCTTTCCAGTGAAGAGATCCGCGATCTGCTGGATAGAGAGATCAGAGACAGAGTTGGATGAGTTCACGATGATAGCGATTCCATCAAGAGCGACGATTGTCTCCTTCAGACCACTCTCCTTCTCGCTGTCCTTGAGAGCGCGGGAGGAAAGACCGATATCACATCTGCCCTCGAGAGCTGCTGTGATACCTGTTCCGCTTCCTGTCGGATTATATGTGACATTCACGCCGGGGTTGTCGATCATGTACTGCTCAGCAAGCGAGAGAATCACCTTCTCCATCGATGTAGAACCATCTGTGGAAACTGTAGCAGACTTCTCTGAGGATCCACTTGCGAATGCTGAAACAGCAGCAAGGGCAACAAGCATGATTGCAATAAACTTCTTCATTTCAATTCTCCTGTAATTCAAGGCTGTGCCTCTCAGATTACAGAAGCGATGCTACACACATGGTATTAACTGACAACGCTGCTTATGTTAAATCCATGTTAAATATTCCGATTTAACGATTTATTAACATTTGTGATTAAATATTTATTATTCAACAAATTATTCACATAAACCTAACCTTTGAATGAAAATAACGTCATGAATTTGCGGTTAGTTGCTTAAAGAATCAGACCATAACCATTTGGAATACAAGATTAATTCTTAGCAAATGACGAAACCCCTGATTTGATGTAAACTCTCCCTCATGGTCCGGAGTATTGATCAGCTTGAGACACTTTTTGATTCATTCTCACCTTCCCTTCCGGAGACAAGGGTAAGAGAGAACCGGCTTGAGCGCATGGTCAGGCTTCTGGACAGACTCGGTCATCCGGAAGAGTCATTCAGGACATATCACACAGCAGGATCAAAGGGAAAGGGAACGACATCACTGTACCTTGCATCACTTATAGAGGGATATGGAAGGAAATGCGGGCTGTACACCTCTCCACATATGTACACGGTCAGGGAGCGTTTCATGCTTCCTTCAGGCTTCTTTCCTTCTGATCTCTACATAGACACGGCAAATGACCTGATGGAGAGAATAGAAGGCTTCACTCTTCCAGACTCTCTGGGAGCTCCAGCGCCTACCACATTCGAGATGTACACAGCCTTCGGATACATGCTTTTCAAGGCTGCAGGATGCACCGATGCGGTTATCGAGACAGGACTCGGGGGAAGGCTTGATGCCACGAACACGCTCTCACCCGAGGCTGTGCTACTGACCCCGATAGAGCTTGAGCATACGGCAGTACTCGGTGACACGATAGAGAAGATCGCCGGAGAGAAGGCGAAGATCATAAAGCCCGGAATACCGGTTTTCGTATCAAGACAGAGACCTGAGGCCATGGAAGTGTTCAGGAAGGAAGCTGAGGTACAGTCTGCCCCGCTCTTCTCCTTCGATGACTTCATCTCGGATTTCTCCTCCTCCACTGACAGATCAGGAGAGGATGTCTCATTCGTACTGGACGGAAAACCATTCAGGCTGAGACTCTCGATGACCACTGAGGCCATGGCGGAGAACGCGGCCCTTGCCATACTTACGGCATCAAGGCTCTCACTTCTCTCTGAGAAGGGGCTTGAGAATCTTGAGACAGCATCCCTTCCCGGCCGGTTTGAGAAGACGGACATCGAAGGACACCTTGTGGTCGTTGACGGAGCACATACAGTCAACTCAGTCTCATCTGTAAGGGATGCCTTTCTCTCTGTGACGGATGATCCGGAGTCCTCCGTCCTGATCTTCGGAGCCATTGAGGGCAAGGATATAGAGCATATGCTCAGTGTGCTTCTGCCGCCTTTTTCAGAGGTCATCATCACGAAACCCGGAAGCTACAGGAAGAGCGATACAGGAAAGATCTTTGAAATGGCTAGATCATTCTTTCCGGAAAAATCCGTGAGACTTGTTGAGAATCCGGATGAGGCTCTCGGCATTGCGCTTGATTCCGGTCACGACATACTCATAACAGGTTCATTCTATCTCCCTTCGGAGATGAAGATGCTCAGGAGGATGCATGAGTCTTAACTGGAAGGAGCTTGAACTGATTCTCTCGGAGCTTCCGCTCGAGGGAAGCTACATACAGAAGATCACCGAGCATGATATCCACAGCTTCACATTCTCGATGTACTCAAAAAGCGAGAAAGCATGGCTGCTGTACTTCGAGATCGCGACACCCGGCTCCAGAGTCTGCAGGACGGACAGGATGAGGAAGAAGTCCGGGACGATGCAGCGCTTCACCCAGTACATGAGGGCACACCTCGAGGGGAGGAAAGTGGCGGCTGTCAGGCAGCTTCCGTTCGACAGGGCTTTCATTCTCACACTTGAGAACAGTGAGGGGCGTGTCAGCTTTCTTGTCAGGCTCTTTTCAGGAATAGGTGCCAATGCGATAGTCCTCGATGAGAACGGCACGATACTCGAGCTCATGTACAGGAGACCTCAGAGAAATGAGGAAAAGGGAAAGCCCCTTGTCATCGAGGAGCGTGAGAGCGAAGGTGACCGTCATTTCTCAGTCCGTGAGTGGGAAGGTCCATCATTCAATGAGTATATAGACAGGACTGGAAGCGCCGAGGCGGCTGAAAGTTCAAGAGAGGATCTCATCAGACGGCTTTCAGAGAAGAGGGACCGTGAGATCGCGATGCTCGAGGAGAGGCTCAGGAGGCAGAGGGAGCGCTACAGGTCTACTCAGGGCTATGAGGCGTCAAAGACCGCTGCCGATGTGCTTGCAGGCTCAATATATCTTGTGAGGAAAGGCATGGACAGCATAACGCTGGACAGCTTTGACGGTGGAAGGATCACGATTCCTCTCGAGCCTTCCCTCTCCCCTCAGGAGAACCTTGAGAAGCTCTATCAGCGCTACAGGAAGGACAGAAGGACTTCGGAACTGGCCCTTGAGGAGGCTGAGAAGACCGAGAGGGAGATCGAGGAGACAAGAAAGCGTTATGACGACCTGATATCAGAAGGAAGTCTCTCCAGGCTTGAGAAGGAGAACCAGAAGAGGAAGGACGGAAGCGCTGAAAGCGATGGCAGACCGGGAGTGAGGGTCTCTGTCTCCGGGTGGGACATCATCATCGGAAGGAATGCCAGGGAGAACGATCATATCCTAAGGCATGACACAAGGGGCTCCGATCTCTGGATGCACACAAGAGACTATGCCGGAGCGTATGTCATAATAAAATCAAAGAAGGGCAAGACCGTTCCCCTTCCCGTGCTTCTCGATGCCGCATCACTTGCGATACACTACTCCAAGGCCAAGAAGAACGGAAAGGCCGATCTCTACTACACCGAGGTGAAGTATCTGAGAAGGGTGAAGGACGGGAAGACAGGTCTTGTCATACCGACACAGGAGAAGAACCTGCAGGCGGAACTCGATGAGAAGAGAGTCAGGGAGATACTAGGATGATATACCACAGCGGCATATTCTACCCTTCAGACAAGGAAGAGCTTGAGAAACTTGCAACGCAGACAGAAAAGAGAGACAGGGCGAAGGCCTTCATACTCCCCCACATGGATCTCAGGAGGTGCGCAGATCTCTACAGGGCTGTCTTCTCATCAATACCTGACGGGACGAGAGTCGTTGCGGTTCTTCCTCTGCACAGGCCTCCCCTTCTCTCAGACAAGGACGCTTTCCTCTTCTCATCCCGGGCAAGGACGGAGCATTTCATCACAGGTGATGTGAGGATAGGACACATAGAGCTTCCATATGCTGATGCATATGAGAAGGAGGAGTACAGCCTTGAGCTGCTGTATCCTTTCATGACATCGTTCTGTCCTTCATCGGAGCTCATTCCTGTCTTCTCATATGCACAGTCAGGAAAAGATGTGAGAAAACTCATGGAAGTGATAGAAAGTCTTGATGAAGAGAACACAATATTCATTGTATCATCAAACATGACCGACAAGAGACCTGATCCGGTTCCAGAGAGAGACAGGATGATAGAGATCCTCCTCTCCGGTGAGAGCATACTGGATGAATACAGGAAGGGACACATAACAGCCTGTGCCGCACCTGTGATCGAAGCCGTATCCAGAGTCATACCCGGAAAGTGGGAACTTGTCGGAACTGTCGGAGACGACAAAGCTGCGGGTCATGCAGCACTGCTGAGGCGCTGAAATGTTGATTAAGACTATTATGAGAGAGGGCGTGGAGAAGACAGCCATCGCCATCGGAAAGGATGACATAACGATACCAAGACATCTCATGACAGGAGAGAAGCATAAAGGTATCATCACGGACGGAAAGACAGTCGAGGAATGGTACTGGGAAGGTTTCTGCTCGATCGAGGAGACTAGGTACATCTATTTCGCCCCGCTTGATGTGATGACCGTAGAGGCGCTCTCCGATGAGCTCAGGGACAGGGCTCTTGAGATTGTCAGGACGATAGCGTTCGGACTGATGAACGCCGGACCATCCTTTCTGGACATCACGAACGGCGTCTTCCCTCTTTCCAGAATCCTCCTTCTGAGAGATGGCAGGGTGCTTCTCCTTCCTCCCGATCTTGGAGACATCATCTCGATAACCCAATCTGAGGAGGAGAACAGAAGGGACTATACGGACATCATAAGGGGAAACGCGGAGGTACAGTTCCGTCTCATCACTGAGATGGCTGAGCTTATGTACTTCGCAGCCACCGGCATATTCCCCTACGCATCCGATTCAATCCGCGGCTCGGGATACAACCCTGTCCCTGTCAGCTTCCTTGAAAACCTTGATGAGAAGACCGACGGTTTCATAACATTCGTACTCTCCGCAAAGTCAAAGGAGATGAGGGACATCATGGGTAATTCCCTTGATGGGAAGAACCTCGCATGGTTCCTCGACAGGACATACAACCTTGAATGGGGACTTCCTGCAAGAAAGAAGGAAGATACGGAGAAGGCAGTCGCTGCCTCCCTCGCCACTGCAGATGTAAGGGCATACATGGAGAATGCGGAGAAGAAGACACGCAGAAACTCCTTCTGGCGCGTCAAGGGCACGATCATAACAGTCTCCGTAATCGCCGCAGTCCTGGTCCTCTCCTTCCTCGGAAACTGGATATACAGGATCCTCCAGCCGCCTGTGACCGCAGGGCTTGATGAGAGAGAGATCATAGAGGCATTCTACGATGCCCAGAATGATCTCGACACACAGCTTCTGACAGATGCAGTGAAAGGCTGCAAGATACCGCAGGAGATGGAGGTCACGAATCTCTATGTCACCTCACGCGCGAGGGTCGCGTATGAGGGAATGAACTTCGTGGTGAACGCAGAAGACTGGGTGAATGCGGGAATGCCTCCGATCGCGGAGTCTGCCATCATCTACGGAGTCGTGCTCGAGAGCATAGAACAGGCTGACGAGGACACATTCATCGCAACAGGTATCTGGTACTCACCATACCCCGGATCAGAGGATGAACCCCAGACCGGATACGTCTACAAATACAGGATCAGGCAGAGCTTCGATTTCAAGTGGAATGACAGGGGCTGGTGGAACATAACAGGCAGCGAGATCCTCTCAAGGGAGAATCTCGGAAGCGATCCTGTCACATATGTACCGTTATCTGATGTGAGGCAAGGAGGCTGATGACGCCTTCCGTATCTGAAGGAGATATCTCAGAAAAACCATCCATGGTCGACAGGAATGAGATCTGCCTCTTCGCGTAGCGGCGTGAGGAGCGTATGATCTCATCCCGGATCATCTGCAGGGAGGTCTCACCTGACTCAGTAGCGTCAAAGAACTCCCTGTACCCTATTCCCTCCATCGCAGGCCATGAGGCCTCAGCACCTCCGTCCATGAGATGACGGACCTCATCATAGAGACCCTCCTCAAACATCTCGTCGACTCTCAGCGCAATACGCTCATCAAGCTCCTTTCTGTCCCTCATGAGCGCGATCAGAACGAAATCGATATCCTTTCTGGGAGCGGATGAGAGCGGAAACGACGACAGGGGGCGTGACGTCGCCCTGTACACCTCTATCGCTCTTGTGATCCTGTAGATGTCGTTCGGATTGATCCTTGAAGCGGAGACAGGATCAATGGAATCCAGATAGGAATAGGCCCAGTCAGCACCCTTCTCAAGATACTCCTCATGGACTTCCCTTCTGATCCTCTCATCGGCTTTAGGGGTCTCGGGCGGACCGTACACAAGGTGTCTTATGTAGTACATCGTCCCGCCAGTGATGAGAGGTATATTGCCCCGTGACCATATCTCATCCATGGCCTTCTCCGCATCGGAGACGAAATCACCTGAGGAGTAATCCTCCCAGGGATCCCTTATGTCTATCAGATGATGTGGAATTCTCTTCTGTAAAGATGGAGATGGTTTTGCAGAACCGATATCCAGACCTCTGTAGATCTGGACTGAATCAGCATTGATGATCTCAAATCCCCGGCTGAAGACCGACTCCGTCAGAGAGGTCTTTCCGACTGCGGTCGGACCGGTGAGGACTACTGCCTTATTCCTCGTCGGCCACTTCGCTCTCTGTGTATTCAATCTCATCGTTGAGAGCACGGTCAAGGACTACGGATACTACCTTCTCACCTGCCGCCTCGATATCACGGCCCTTATCTGTCGCAGCATAGATATTGGCTTCCTTAATAGCGACGCAAGTCATCTCATAGACATTGCACTGCTTGTCGATCAGTTCATTAAGCGGTATCACATCAAGCTCCTTATTTCCAGCCTTATGATTCTATCCCATAAGAACTTCATTGTTCAAGTCCCATATAATCATGGAAAAATGCTCTGATGAGCTGATTCATGGAAGTGAATATACTCCATGGCTTTCATGTATGAGTCTGCCATTTTCCACAAGAGTGCTCAGAATCCGCTGGACATGACGTCTGGACGTATGGATCGCAGAGGATGACGCCGTCACATCCTCAAGCCGTCTGAGAGTATGGTACAGGAAGTCAGTATCTGAAAGAAGCATCTTCCC
>CALXON010000058.1 GCA_944389985.1 uncultured Spirochaetaceae bacterium
TCCTGATGAAATCATCAATTACGAGATCATCCGGATGGAGAAGGGGAAATTCCGTTTCCGTTATTCCGGGATACATCCTTTCAGCTTCCGCAATCAGAGGAACACTTCCGTAGCCCATTATCGTTGCCTCCGCCTTATCAAGGGCAAAGGCGTTTTCAGATCCCATCAGAAGTCCGACGTGGCGGACAGAACCGTTTGCAGGACCCGGTCCTTCCATTCCGTCTACGGCATCGATGAATGCGTAGCTGGTATGGGATTCCCTGAAGAGCGCTATGATGAACCGTGCGAATGACTCAGGTGTCCGTTCCTTCAGATGCATCGGGCTCTTGTTGAGACCGGGAACGAGGCCGAACATGTTCTTGACAGCTCCGGTGGCATACATGAGCTGATGTGTCTTGAACTTCGCTATGGAGATGACAACATCAGCATCATCAAGGGCTTTTCCCATCGGGACCCTGTATCCGCTGAATTCATGAATCCTTGACTCTGCCCTGAAATCGGCGAGCTCTGCTCCGAGGCGCTCAGAAACATCCATGATGCCTGAAAGCTTTGGCCGGAACGCGCCTGTCTGCATTCCAGGAGAGTCCCCGATCAGTATTCTCCGGGCTCCCATTTCCTTCACATACCGTCCTACGGCGAGCACGACGGCAGGGTGTGTCGTTATGGCTTTCTCAGGACTGCAATCTGCAAGGACATTTGGCTTGATCAGTACAGTCTTTCCCCTCACATCAGGGAAGTCTGTATTCCTGATTATCCTGTCAACCGCGCTCTGCACATCATTCTCTGAATAGCTTCCGCATTGTGTTATCGCGCATCTTGTCATAGCTTCTCGATCAGGGCCGCATACATAGGTCCCCGTCCTCCCGATACATCGGGAAGGACTATCATTCCATGATCCCTTTTCTCTCCATATTCCAGAGATACAGGGATCTCCCTAACTTCCTCAGGATGCTTTCTGATGAGTCTTGCTATTATGTCCTCATCCTCTCCTCTGTTTATGGAACAGGTGGAGTAGAGGATTATTCCCCCCTTCTTCGCAGCCAGAAGAGCTGATGAGAGCATGGAGAACTGAAGTGCCTGCAGTCTTTTTGGTCTTGATGGCGACCACTGTGAAAGATGCTCAGGGCTTGTAAGCACATGGCGCTCGGAAGAGCAGGGGGCATCGAGGAGTATCCTGTCATATGCATCCTTCTCATATACTCCCCATCTGGAGGCGTCATGTCCTGTAACTGTTATGTTCACTCTCCATTCTTCAGGAAGAGAGGACTCGAATGCTCTTCTCATCCTCTGGCGTCTCTCAGGAGACCTGTCGTTCGATGTAAGCTGTCCTGAGCCTCTCATCCTTGATGCGAGGACGATGCTCTTCCCTCCGGGAGCCGCACACATGTCAAGGACAGAAGATGCGCTCTCCACCGGTAGGAGCATGGCTGTCTCTATGCTTGTCCTGTCCATGTAGTAGGGGACAACAAGACCATCAATGCTGGTCTTGTCCTCTTCTTCCGAGAGCATTGCGGCCTTCAGTGAATCCCATCTCTCTCCGTACTGTTCTCTGTAGAATCCGTCGAAATCAGGTTTCATGCCTTACCTCAGAAGAAACGGGACGGAACCGCCTACAATGAGTCCTAGAATGAATCCTGCGGTAACCTGAATGACCGAGTGTCCGATCATGGTCTTGAAGTTCTGAGGAGAGAACGATCCGTTCTTGTGTATTTCAGAAAGAAGCTCAGACCACTGGTTGAGCAGTTCTGCCTGCTTCCCTGTCTCATAGCGAACATTCGTCGCGTCACTCATTATGACAAGGGAAATGATGACGGAGACTGCGAACAATGTGCTGTCCAGTCCTTCCGTGATCGCTATTGCGGTGGTCATTGAAATGATTGCGGAGGTGTGGGATGAGGGCATCCCTCCCGTCGTCAGGAGCAGCTTCCAGTCCCAGCCTTTTCTGTGTACGAGGTTGATGATGGGTTTCAGCACCTGCGCGCTTACAAGTCCGGCAATTGCAGACCATAGTACTATGTTGTCCAGAAGCTCCTGCATGTGCATAAGGTTATCATCAGAGGAGAGAGCTATCAAGAAGGGCCCTGAATGAGAACACCTCCCTGATACCATCTATCCCGATATCCTTCCCATGAGGACCTCTGATGCGGATGATGTTCCTGCATCCGGAATCCATGGCGGCAAGCACTCCTGATCTCGAGTCCTCGAATATGACAGTGTCTCCGGCGCTGAGTCCGAGGCTTTCAGCGGCGATGCGGAATATCGTTCCGTCAGGCTTGGAGGGAATGTCATCCCTGCCTGCGATGATCCTTTCAGCGGGAAAGTAGGAGAGGAGGTTGAAATATGGAACATACCAGTCCATGTTGACCCTGGGAGCGGAGGATGCAATCGCCATCGGTATTCCTGCTCTCTTCACCATCTCAAGCATCTCCCGGGCTCCTGGTGAGAGTTCGGGGTTGTTTCCCAGGCAGATTTCCTTGTAGATCCTTTCCTTCCTGTCACTCCACTGAGCGACAAGATCATCAGAGGCTTCCGGCAGGAAATACAGCACGGTCTCCCTGTCGGTCCTGCCGTTGAGAGTCCCGAACTCGCTGTCGGAAAGCTCCCTTCCCCTTATCATGACAGCAGTACGGTTCCATGCCTCCCTGTTCTCATTCTCATCCCAGTAGAGCGTGCCGTTGAAATCGAAGATGATGCCTCTGATTCCTTCCAGACTGAATCCCACAAGTTCCTCCTGTATGTTATATGTTTCATTCATATACGATAATTATATGATAAATAAATCATATCAATTAGTTATTAATATGATTCATGTATCAGATCAAGGATCTTCCTCAATGGAAGTCCTACGACAGTGGTCCAGTCCCCGTCGATCCTGTCAACCAGTCTGTATCCTGTTCTCTGAAGCCTGTATCCGCCCGCAGCGCCTTTCCATTCTTCCGTACTTATGTATTCATCTATCTCAGCATCACTGAGAGAGCGGAAGAAAACGGATGCGGTATCCGTGATCATCAGGCTGTCTCTTCCTGGCATCTTGATACCGGCTGACGAGATGACCACCTGTTCCCTTCCTGAAAGATGACGGAGTATTTCCCTCGCATCCTCCTCGGATCCTGGCTTTCCCAATAGTTCTCCGTCTATCAGGACAAGAGTGTCTGCGGCTATTGCGATCATCGACGGATCATAGCTTTGAGAGGAGGTGTACGCATCTATTTTGCATTTCGCGATGCTTCTCACCACATCCTCAGGAGAGGATCCATCTCTCCTCTCCTCTGTCTCCGGAACATAGACACGGACCTTTGTGCCTCCTGCCTCAATAAGAGCCTTCCTGTTCGGAGAGGAGGATGCCAGGACAAGTTCAGGAACAGCTTTTGAGAATTCCAGCTGAAGATCATCAGGTTCCTCAATTCTCCTCATTCATGGCCTCCAGCTCTTCTGACTTCATAAGCCATTCCTCTTCCTTGCTGCTGATGAGACCTTCAAGCTCTTCCTTCTCTTTCATCAGTTTGCTTATCTTCACAGCATCAGAGTAGTTCTCAGGTTTTGCGATCTCCTCATCCAGCCTGTCCATCCTTCCGGAAAGCTCCTCAAGCTCGGCTGAGAGGCTCTCACATATTCTTTCAAGGGACCTTATCCTGTTCCTTCTCTGCTTTGACTCCTCGTGGGAAAGGGCTTGTGCGCTCTTGACCTCTGTGTGGGTTTCCTTCTTTATCTGGAATTTCGCTTCCTTCTCGGCGATCCTGTACTCAAAGTACTCATAGTCACCGTCAAAGAACTCAGGTCCCTCGTCTGTGAGATAGAGGATCCTTGTCGCAAGGTTCTTTATGAAGTGCCTGTCATGGCTGACGAATATGACTGTTCCTCCATATGACTTTATCGCATTGAGCAGCATCTCTTTCGCGTTTATGTCGAGGTGGTTCGTGGGCTCATCGAGAAGAAGCAGGTTTGAAGGATGAAGGAGTATCTTCAGAAGCTGCAGCCTGGATTTCTCTCCTCCTGAGAGGATGCCGACCTTCTTGAATACATCATCATCTGAGAAGAGGAATGCTCCCAGAAGGCTTCTGATGCCTGGAATATCCTTCGTGTCAGCCTCGCTCTCAGCTTCCTCAAGTACGGTGTTGTCCGGATTGAGATGGTTCTCCGTGTCCTGAGCGAAGTATGCCTTCTTCACTCCGGCCCCGTCCCTCACTGTTCCGGAGTATGCATCGTCCTCTCCTGCAAGAATTCTCAGCAGAGTGGATTTTCCCGCCCCGTTCCTGCCTGTTATCGCAAGACGCTCTCCTTTCCTCACAAGGAATGAGAAACCGTTGTAGATCGTGTTGCTGCCGTATGCCTTATGAAGATCTGTGACCGCGATTACATCATTCCCGCTGTGCGGAGATGGGGGAAAGGTGAATGAGAGCTTTCTGAGATGGGGAGGAATCTCGATGAGGTCAATTTTGTCCAGAGCCTTGATCCTGGACTGTACCTGCTTGGACTTCGTGGCCTTGTAGCGGAAACGCTCGATGAACTCCTCTGTCTTCTCGATCTCTTCCTGCTGTCTTCTCGCTCTCTTCTCGAGTTCCTTTATCTCCTCGTCACGCTTTCTGAGGTATTCCGTGTAGTTTCCGGCATAGCGTGTAAGGCGTCCGGAGAAGAGCTCATAGACCTCATTCACCATATCATCGAGGAAGCCCTGATCATGGGACACGACCATAAGGCCGCCGTCGAATGCCCTGAGATACTCCTCAAGCCAGATCATCGCCTCGATGTCGAGATAGTTCGTAGGCTCATCAAGAAAGAGGAAGTCCGGATCCTCGACAAGGATTCTGGCGAGGGCTATCCTCATCTGGTATCCTCCGCTGAATGTCCTTGCGCTCCTTTCCAGATCCTTCTCCGTGAATCCGAGTCCGAAGAGTATCGAGCCTATCCTGCTTTTCCTGTCGTAGTATCCGGAAGAAGAGAGCGTGTCATGGATCTCAGAAAGCCTTTCTGCGGCTTTCATGGCCCTGTCTCCGCCTTCCGCGGCTTCCTCCTCAAGCTTCTTCATGTCATCAAGAAGCCTGTCAAAACGTCTGTAGCCTTCCTCTGCCGCCTCATAGACAGTGCTTTCCGGAAGGACTATTCCTGACTGTGGAAGATATGAGACACGGGCATCCCTCGTGATGGACAGCGATGCTGAATCGGCTCTGATCTCTCCTGATATCACCTTGAGAAGTGTGGATTTCCCGGAGCCGTTGGCGCCTGCAAGTGCGGCCCTCGTCTTCTCATTCATTGTGAATCCGATGTTCTTCAGTATCTCCCTTTCTCCGAAAGCAAGCGATACATCCTGTACTTGAAGTGTTCTCATGCGGGCTCCAATAATCCTATTAGCTACGGAGATCGTCCTCTGTCTCTTGAATTATCCAACGCAGTAAAGCTAAGATAACATATCTTAAAACACGCCATTCTTCAAGGAGAGAGACAAGTTGATCTGCCTTACATTATCCTCACCTACGCTTGAACTCTGTCAGGAGGAGATCAGAAAGAACAGGGAGTATATCGACATGGCAGAGCTGAGGCTCGATCTTCTTGATCCAGAGGAGATGAAGAGGGCAAGTCTCTTTCCTTCAATGACCGATGTCCCTGTGATTCTCACTCTCCGGAGGGAATGCGACGGCGGAAGGTGCACGCTTCCTGAACGTCAGCGCCGCGCGATCCTCGTCTCCGCACTTGACGGTGATTTCAAGTATGTCGACATCGAGGAGGACATAAAGCGGAACGAGGTGGAGATCAAGGCCAGGGAGAAGGGTGTGAAGATAATCCGTTCCTTCCATGATTTCGAGGGAATGCCGGAGGATATCTACTCCAGGATCTACAGGCTCAGCGAGAGAGGTGATATAGCGAAGGCCGCTGTCACTCCTCATTCCGTTCAGGATCTGATGACGCTTTTCCGCGTCGCTGATGAGCTGAAGGATGTTCCCAAGATCATCATAGGAATGGGTGAGTGGGGTGTTCCGTTACGCATTCTCTACAGAAAGAGCGGCTCCATGCTCACGTTCGCTTCCGACAGGGAAGTGGCTCCCGGTCAGCTTTCCGCAAAGTCGCTGAAGACTCTGTATCATGCAGATCAGGTCGATGACAGGACCGCAATATACGGAATCATTGGAAACCCTGTCCATCACACCTCATCTCCGCAGATCCACAACCCCGGGTTCAGAGCGATAAACTACAACGCGATCTATCTTCCTTTCCTTGTGGACAATGTGAAGAGTTTCTTCACCCTTGCAGAGTATCTCAGGATGAGGGGATTCTCCGTAACCATTCCGTTCAAGACCTCCGTACTGATGTATCTCGGAAACATCACCAGGGAGGTGAAGCAGATCGGCGCATGCAACACCGTCGTCAGGGTGCCTGGAATGTGGAAGGGTATCAATACCGATTACTACGGCTTCCTGAAGCCGATTTTCAAGGATATTGAATCCGGAAGGATAAAGTCTGCTCTCGTGATAGGTGCAGGCGGCGCATCGCAGGCAATTGTCTGGGCACTCAGGAACAGGGGAGTGAAGGTCACCATCCTCAACAGGACACTCAGCCATGCAGAGGAGCTTGCCGCACTGAACTACTGCAGCTATGACACGCTTGAGAATGCCTCAAAGTATGAGGGAACGGTGGATCTTGTCGTACAGACGACATCTGTCGGTCTCTATCCTGATTTCGACATGAGCCCGATAGAAGGTTTCAGGTTCACTGGCAGGGAAATTGTCTATGACATCATCTACAAACCTAAGATGACAAAGCTCCTGAAGGAGGCTGAGAAGGCCGGCTGTACGCTTCATTTCGGAGAGGAGATGCTGCTTGAGCAGGGAAAGCTGCAGTTCGAGGCTTTTACAGGGTATCACTATCCGAAGGGCCTCTGAGGCTCTTTGCTGATCTGACAGAGAGCGGGAGCAGGGCGGCTTTCCATATCTTCGCCATATCAATGCATGTGTCATCAATCATCACATGCCCGGGCTCTTCAGCCTTCGTTGCTCTTCCGATGATGATGCTGCCTTCAGCCATCTCCGCATAGACTTTGATGTTCCTGCCCATGGCAGAGGTGATCAGCCTGACCTTCTCCTGATAATACAGTCCGTTCACCATGTCTACAGCAGGTGTCTCCGTATCTCCGGTGAGGATGAATCCCGATTCAATCATCGTCCGTCTCAGCACATCATGCGAGTCCTCAAGGAGGGCTTTCCTCCTTTCATGATCAAACGCTACCGCACGCTGGAACGGAATCTCCGGAAGTCTCTCAGCTTTCAGAAGTTCTGTTCTTCTCTCAACCTCCCTGAGCTCCCATCCTTCTGTTCTTCCGAGCATGTCAAAACCGGCGGTCCGGAGTATCTTCCTCCATTCCTCCTCCGTGGAAGGATTCATTATGAAGACATTCTCCGAGAGCTTGGACAGTATGTGGATGCTCAGTGTCGGGAGTGCGTCCATGACTCTCGCATTCTTGTCATCTGCGTAGATCACCAGCGCCCTGATGCATTTGAGGGAGCTGAAGGAGCCGTACCAGGATGCTATCCTGCTGCCTATCATCTCGGGAATCTGCAGTGATGTGATCTTCCTGAGTTCCTTCATGATGTCCTTGTCCGTAAGTCCCATCGAGAAGGCAGCCTTGGCAGATGTTC
>CALXON010000059.1 GCA_944389985.1 uncultured Spirochaetaceae bacterium
ATGATGCTTCCATCATCCTTTCTGGTTCCTGTGAGCGGTGTCTACACGACGGAGATGGGCCGTGAGTTCGACACGCTTTATGCCTTCCTTCCGATATCGATGATGGAAGAGGGGACCGATGTGTATACAGCGGTCAGGGGCAGGGATGTCTCAGAGGAGCTCCGCGCTATTGGCTATGATGCCGTGAGCTGGAAGGAGGCGGAGAGCGCTCTCTACTCAGCGTTCATGCTTGAGAAGACAATGATGTACCTCGTCCTCTTCCTTCTTTTCATAATCATCGCAGTCTCGATGAAGCAGACTGTGAGGATATTCTACAGAGAGAGATGTGGTGAGATCTTCGAGCTGATGATTCTCGGCATGGAAAGGTGGAGGATAAGAGCATCGTTCATGCTCTCGTTCCTGATGGTTCTTTTCATCGGTCTTGCCGCAGGGCTGCTGCTGTCATATCTTGTATTTCCTTTCCTGGGAAGCTACCTTGAGTCCGTCCTACACCGTGGAGGAGAGCTCCGTGTATGGTATGGCGGTTTTGCGGTGATCGCGCTCTTTCTCTTCACCGTTTCCATGATATTCACCTTCCGTTCCCAGAGAAAGGCGGAGAGCATACATCCAGAGGAGGCCGGAAACAATGTCTGATGTGCTTGTTCTCGATAACGTGTCTAAGTCATATCCATCCCCGGACGGAGGGCGTCTCCAGATCCTTTCCGGGGTCAGTCTCAGAGTGAGGGAGGGTGAGATTGTCTCCATACAGGGCAGAAGCGGATCGGGAAAGTCCACGCTGCTCTATGCCGCGGCGCTCCTTTCAGATATTGACGACGGCAGAATATGCATACTGGGAAAGGATGCCTCGTCAATGTCAGAGCGGGACAGGGAGGCCATAAGAAGGGACGGTATCGGTTTTGTCTTCCAGTCATCGCTTCTCCTTTCAGATTTCACTGCGCTTGAGAACGTGGCGATGCCGCTTCTCATCCAGGGAAAGGACAGGAAGAGCGCATATGAGAAAGCGGAGAGGATGCTCTCGCTTCTTGATCTTTCAGACAGGGCAGGGCACAGGCCTGACAGCCTCTCAGGAGGCGAGAGACAGCGTACTGCGATAGCAAGGGCACTCTCATCATCTCCCCGCCTTATATTCGCAGACGAGCCTACAGGATCACTGGATGAGAAGAGTGCGGAGATCGTGGAGAAGATGCTTCTCTCAGCAGCGAGAAGCACAGGAGCCGCTCTCATCTATGTGACACATAACCCTGATTTCGCATCTCGGGCTGACAGATCATTGCACCTTTCGGAGGGAAAGCTCTCCGATGTCTGACTTCTCACGGCTGTACATATCGAGAAAGTGCGGAAAGAGTCTTCCATCTGACAGGAAGCTCTCGTTCCTCCTTCCTCTTGTCATGATCTATCTCATTACAGCAGTGCTCGTCTTCGCGCTTGTCTTCATAAGCTCTGTGTCTGGAACGATAGAGAGAATGCTTGAGGTGCTTGGCAGGGGCTCTCTGTTTGTATATTCCGATACTCCTCCGGATACAGCACTCCTTCCTTCTGAAAGCGAGATATCACCGTCTGCGATGATGGAAGGTCTTCTGTATTCAGAGGAATCTGAGTGTGCCGTGATGATCCATCTCACAGGCTCAGGTTACTTTGACGGAATGAGAGGCAAGGAGCTTGATGTGGAGAGGGGGAACACAAATGTGCTCAATCCTGCGGTTATTCCATCATCGGTTGCGGAGAGGCTCTCACTCTCCACAGGTGACAGGATGACGCTCCTTGTCTATGAGGCGGAGAAGGGGAGGACGAGACCACTCCTTCTTACTGTATCAGGCATATTCCCATCACTCTATCCTCAGCTTGATTCCAGTCTGATCTATCTTCCTCTGGAGAGCACCGGAACGGAGACTGAGGGCTATGAGATACTCCTTCCTCCGGGCTCTGATGCGGATAATGTTCAGCAGATACTCTTCGATGCGGGGTACATCTCGGATACATATGAGACGATGTACAGCTCCATCTATGTGAACGCTGTCTCATCAATCAGGGCGCTATATGCCGTTTTCATGGTTGTCGCGCTCCTTGCCGCATACTTCGCATCCGATGCCGCTGAGGTCTACACCCAGAAGGACAGGAGGGACATAAGGACGCTGATGATGCTTGGTGCTTCTGAGAGTTTGATGAGATCGGTATATCTCAGGCTCACGATGACGGGAACACTTGCCGCATCCATTCTGGGAACAGTCACAGGTGTGGTTCTCGGAGCACTCTCCCCATACCTTTTCAGAGTCCTGGCATCTTATGATCCAGCGCTCCTCTCATACTACGTCACATCGTTCACTCTCAGTGTTCCATGGGGAGGAATACTCCTGATGATAGCCCTGATGCTTCTCATAGCATCTCTCAGTGTCTTCATGACACTCAGGAAGCTGAGCCGGTCAGAAAGTGCAGGCTGAAGTCTCTTCCCTCACACCTGTGTTCATCTCCCTGATGACACCCATTGTCATCGGTACTGATATAAGGAATGAGATGAGGTCGGCAAGTGGCTGTGCGATCTGTATGCCCCATATGCCGATGAAGCGGGGGAGTATGAGGACGATCGGAATGAGTATGATGCCCTGACGGGAGAATCCGAGAATTGATGCCCTCCACATCTTCCCCGTTGTCTGCAGAAGCATGTTGCTGATCGTGAGCCAGGAGGAGAAGACAAGGGTGAAGCACCTCAGTCTCAGGGCTATGTCACCGATCTCGATTACCTCCGGATCTCCTTTCCTGAAGAATCCTACGATTGGTGATGCCCATATGAATTCGATGACAGCGAGAACGAGAAGCACACAGGACATGAGCTTCACGCAGAACCAGAAGCTGTCCTTTACCCTGCTGAAAAGCTTTGCGCCGTAGTTGTAGCCGCATACGGGCTGGAATCCCTGACCGACACCGATGAGGACCGAGTTCGTGAAGTTTCCGATCTTGTTGACGATGGCCATTGCTGCTATCGCGGCATCACCATAGGGCAGGGCAGCGTTGTTGAGACAGATCATGGCAACGGAAGCCACACTCTGTCTGCAGAGTGACGGGAGCCCTCCGTTTGTGATGAGTCCGAGCATCTTCAGAGACGGCTTGAATGACCGTGGACGGATCTTCACAGTGCCGATACGCTCCGAGAGGATGAAGAGTATGCAGAAACTGACGAACTGACTCAGAGCCGTTGCCAGTGCCGCCCCTGATATCCCCATATCGAAGACGAAGATGAAGAGAGGATCGAGAAAGAGATTCAGGATTCCTCCTGTGGTCAGTCCTATCATCGAGTAGAAGGAGTTTCCCTCGAATCTCAGCTGGTTGTTGAGACAGAATGAGGAGGCCATGAACGGTGCTGCGAGGAGTATCCAGAACATGTAGTCCATGGCGTATGGGAGTATTGTATCAGATGACCCGAGGAAGACTGAGAGCGGTCTGAGGAAGATCAGGCCCAGAACCGTCACAAGCGTGGAGATGATGAGTGAGGAGAAGAAGCCTGTGGAGGCAAGTTCCTCCGCTGTCTTCTCGTCATGCGCGCCAAGCCGCCTTGACATGTTGTTCCCGCTTCCCTGTCCGAAGAAGAAGCCTATGGCCTGGATTACTGCCTGAAGCGATAGCGCGACTCCTACAGCTGCCGATGCGCTTGTGGATATCTGTCCGACGAAGAATGTGTCAGCGGCGTTGTAAAGCGTTGAGACAAGGTTGCTTATTATGGTGGGAACAGAGAGCGTGAGTATGAGCCTCCTTACAGGAGTCTCTGTCATCTGCCTGTACTTATCTTCCGCTGATACCGTTCTCATGACCTTATACTCTGATACTAACTCTCAACAACCAAATGTTAAAGTCATGTTATGAAAATTGATTTTTCCGGTAAACAAAGGGGAGGCAGAATGACTGTGAACTCAAATAGGGCTAAACAGGAAAGGAACGGTTCAGGCAAAAATAAAAGGCCGCTTCCGGTTGCGGCCTCAGTGGAGAAGAGTTTTCTTACTCTTCCTCGATTGCGCCCTGTGGGCATACACTTGCGCATGTTCCGCAGCTGATGCATGTATCCGGATCAATTGAGTAGATATCTCCCTCGCTGATTGCTCCGACTGGGCACTCGCCAGCACATGTTCCGCATGCGATGCAAGTATCGTTGATCTTGTAAGCCATTTTAAACTCCTTCTGCCGCTGAAGCAGCATTTGTCATCTGTCTAAAATTTACATCCATCAAGCATCTGTCGTCAACCAAGTGATCTTCCTTTTGATGTACTTTCAGGGCAATTTCATGCATAAATTCGGTTAGCAATGAGTAACTATACTGTCGTTCAGTGGAATGATCAGAGGAAACGTCATTCACAGGATTGTGCACTTTATGCGTAGTTCATGTGTAACCGTTTGCCTCTCAGTTAGTCTATGCTATACTTTCAGGGTAGGAGTTGATTAATGAGCAAAGACAGATCACTTATTCTTCACGATGTCTCACTCAGGGAGAATGTTCTCCTGAGAAATGTATATCTCTGGATGATGCTGGGCCTCGCAATAACTGCAGGAGTGGCATTCGCAGTATCGAACTCAATGACACTGATGAGGTATGTCGTCCTCAATCCGTTCGTCACCATCGCGGTATTCATCGCTGAGCTTGTGATGGTCATGATGCTTTCAGGACGCGTCGAGTCGATGAGGACAGGAACGGCGATCGGTACGTTCATCGGCTATTCCGCACTCACTGGTCTCACGCTTTCGACAATCTTCATCGCATACACAGGAACGACGATCACACTCGCATTCGTCTCCGCGATAGCAGTATTCGGAGCAGGGGCTATATATGGAACTTTCACGAAGAGGGACATAAGGGGAATGGGAAGCTATCTGATGATGGGTCTCATCGGCCTCATCATAGCATCGCTTCTCAATCTCTTCATGAGATCATCCGGGTTCGATTTCATCATCTCGATCATCGGAGTGCTTCTCTTCACAGGTCTCTCCGCATGGGATGCACGCCGTGTCGCTGACATCAACAACCAGTTCGGACCTGACATGACCAATGAGGAGCTTACGAAGATCGGTATTCTCGGAGCTCTCGAGCTCTATCTCGATTTCCTGAATATCTTCCTGTATCTCCTGAGGATCTTCGGTCGTTCAAGTGATAACTGATACACACCTTGTCTTTGAGGGTCCTGACACCCTCGTATGGTGGAAGGAGAGCGGCATCCCGACTGTTCCTCTGAAGAACACGATCGACGGACGTACTCTCCTTTCCATCGCATCAGCATACTATCCTGAGATCAGATGCTGCTCCGGTCCAAACACCTGGGAGGGCGGGGTGGTGCACCGTCTGGACAACCTTACCAAGGGGCTTGTCCTGATCGCCCGTAACCAGAAGGCGTATGATGCGCTGATGCAGCAGCAGAAGAAGGACATGATCATCAAGGAGTACAGGGCTGTCACGACAACAGGACGCTCCATTGATGAGGGCTTCGAGCCGTTTTTACAGTATCCGATAACAGACGGGCCGGTACGCATAACATCCTATTTCAGATCATTCGGACCGGGAGGGAAGAGCGTACGTCCTGTAGCCACGTCAAAGCGCTACATGAAGGGAAAGGTCTACAGCACGGAGATCGTACCTGTCTCTGAGAATGAGTACCTCTGCACGATCACGAGAGGATTCCGGCATCAGATAAGATCACACCTCGCGTGGGCCGGTCATCCTATAAACGGTGATGTCCAGTACGGAGGTGTGCCTTCCGATGATTTCGGCCTTGAGGCCATCTCGATAAGCTACATAGAGCCCTGTTCCGGGCGTAAGCTCACCATCACTATCTGATCATCTCTCGAACGGGAAGACGATAGTCCTTCCTCCATGTATGATGATCCTGTGCTCAAGGTGGGCCTTCACAGCACCTGCAAGCACTCTCTTCTCGCAGTCCTTGCCGACCTCTTTCAGACCGCTTGGTGTCAGCTCGTGGCTTACCCTCACAGTCTCCTGCTCGATGATCGGTCCCTGATCGAGGTCCTCGGAGGCGTAGTGGGCTGTGGCGCCTATCATCTTCACACCTCTCTGGTATGCCCTGAGGTATGGATTTGCTCCCTGGAATGCCGGCAGGAATCCATGGTGTATGTTTATGATCCTTCCTTCCCACTCTGTAGTGAACTCCGGGGTGAGTATCTGCATGTATCTTGCAAGGATCACGAGATCGATGTCAAAACGCTTCAGAAGATCCCTGATCTTCTTCTCCTGCTCAGCCTTGTTGTCTCCGACTGGGAAGCAGTAGTAGGGGATCCTGAACTGGTTTGCAACCGTCTCAAGGTCCGGGTGGTTCGATATTATGAGCGGTATCTCACAGTTCAGCTCACCCTCGAGCTTTCTTGAGATCAGATCATAGAGGCAGTGGCTGGCTTTCGAGACAAGTATCGCAACACGGGTTTTGTAGTCGGACCAGTGGCAGGACCATGTGAAGCCCTGCTCAGCAGCAACCAATCCAAAACCGTCCTCAAGCTCCTTCCTTGTCTCCTTCATCTCCGATGCGTCGATCTCTATTCTCAGGTAGAAGCGCTTCTCGTAGCTGTCCGTGTGCTGCTGGCACTTGAGGATGTTGTAACCCTTCCCGTAGAAGTATCCGACAACGGATGCCAGAAGTCCTTTCTTGTCATCTGCCTGGATAAGGAATATCGCTCTGATCATTCTTCACTCTCTTCAAACGGTTCTGTCTGGAGTTCCGTCTCACTCTCTGATGTGACCTTCTCGACCTTCCTCTGTATCGCCGTCAGCGTCTTCGTCAGCTTCTTGCCGAGAGCCGCAGCCTCCTCATAGAGCTTGATCGACTCCTCAAGTCCTGTGTCATCTTTCTTCAGGAGATCGGTGATCTCCTCCATACGCTTCAGATCGCTTTCAAAGCTCATTTCACATCCTCCACTCTGGACAGCACCGTACCGTCCATAAGTCTTGTCCTGATTATATCTCCGGGAGAGAGATCCCTTCTTCTCTGTATCACTTTCCCGTTCTCATCCTCTGTCACAGAGTACCCGCGTCTGAGGATTGAGAGAGGTGAGAGTGCCTCCACCTCACGCTTTATCCCGTCAAGCCTCGACCGTGACACGGCCACAATGCTCTCCATCGTACCTGATGAATCCGAGAGAGCCCTCTCCAGCCTTCTTCTCTGATCGACAATCCTTGACCTGAGAGCATCATCAGAAGCCGAGAGGCTTTCCCTGACTCTTCTTTCCCTGTTCTCAAGCTTCTTCAGAACCGATTCAAGGATATCCTCCTCGGCGTATCCGAGCCTTGTCTCCGCATTCTGCATCCTGAGGATGAGAAGTCTTCTGAGATCCTCGGAAGAGGGGATACGTCCTGTGAATGAGGCGATCCTCCTCTCAAAAAGTGAAAGACTGTGTCTTGCCTCCGAAAGTCTAATGCTGTCCTCAGCGATTCTCTCCTTCAGAAGCGATGATGCCGTCCTCAGAGCGTTCTCAAGGCGTTCACGACGCCTGAATATCGTCTCTGTCGCGATCTCCGCAGCTGCTGATGGAGTTGGAGCACGTCTGTCAGCGACGAAGTCCGAGATGGGCCAGTCTATCTCATGTCCCACTGCTGAGATCACAGGGATCGAACAGTCATGTATCGCCTCGATCACCTCGGGCTCTGAAAAGCATGAGAGGTCCTCGACGCTTCCGCCTCCGCGTCCTACGATCAGAAGGTCACATGCCTGGAAGTTGTCCGCCTGCCTGATCCTCGATGCGATATCAGCCGCAGCTCCCTCACCCTGTACTGCGGAAGGGAAGATGATCACATCAAGTGAGGGCGCACGTCTTCGTGTTATGTTGAGAATGTCCCTTATGGCAGCTCCTGTAGGGCTTGTCACGACTCCCAGTACAGATATCTCCTCAGGTATGGGTTTCTTTCTGTCCTCATCGAAATAACCGAGTGATCTGTAGTACTCCTTCCTCTTCTCGATCATCTGCAAGAGGTCGCCTTCTCCCTTCTTCTTCATCTCCCTGATGACGTAGGTCAGCTTTCCTGTCTTCGTGTAGTAGGAGAGGGAACCGCGGGCAACGACGAGATCGCCGTTTGAAGGGTAGTCCATTGAGTACTGGGCGGAACGGAAGACAGCCGCGTCGATCGCACTTGAGCTGTCCTTGAGCGTGAAGTACCAGTGACCTGATGATGCAGGCCTGAATCCCGATACCTCTCCCTCTATCCTGAGCTCATAGAAGATCTCCTCGACAGTATCGTGAATGAGGCCGTTCGCCTCGCTTACAGTCAATGTCCTGCCGAAGATGTCATAGCTGTCCATAAAGGTATTCTAGCAGAAATGACAGTGTTGGTGCTATTATCAGCACATATGTCACTGTGGCTCTATACATCGGATCATATTCCTGACGGGTACGGAATGGGGACTTTCTCTCCGGGGCATCTCTTCTGGCTTGCCGTATCGCTCTTTATCTTCATCTTCATAGGAAGGATGTACAAGGCGAGTGATGAGAAGAGAAGGACGCGCATGCGCTGGATACTCGCCATTCTCATGATCGTTGATGAGATATACAAGGACGTGCTGACAATCGCCACAGGTCAGTGGCTCTGGGAGTATCTTCCGCTCCATCTCTGTTCCATCTCGATATTCATGGCCTTCATCTATACGGCGACGGGGAACAGACTTGTCGAGGAGTATCTCTACGCGGTCTCCCTCCCGACTGCCACGATGGCGCTTGTATTTCCTGACTGGATGAACCTGCCGTTCCTGAATCTGATGAACTTCCACAGCTTCACGATACACATAATGATAGTGCTCTATCCTGTGATGCTGCTCTATGGGGGCTTCCGTCCTGATACGAAATACCTTTTCCGCCTCATCTCGTTCATCGTGCTCTATGGCTTCCTGATATATTTCGTGAATCAGGTTCTGGACACGAACTTCTTCTTCATGAACGGAGCTGCGGAGGGTAATCCGCTCTCTGTGCTTGAAAAGTATGTTGGAGGATGGTACAGGGCAGCCTTTCCCGTCATCGCGCTGATCGTGTGGCTGCCCATGTATTACTTTCCGTCAAGAGCTCTCAGACGTCAGCCTCGTCCCTGACCTCGCTCTCCTTCCTTCTTGCTTCAACAAGAAGCTCTGTCTTGAGGCTTCTGAGCTTCTCTGAAAGCGATACCTTGTAGATATGAGGATTGATCTGCCTCTTGTAGGATTTGTCGAAGGCTGAGAGGAGCTCTGCCGATGTATTCTGTATCTCCTTCAGGTCCCTTGATGGTGTGATCCTCTTGCCATTCTCCATCTTCTTCGTCAGAAGCGGTTTGAACGATGCATAGGCATTCTTCTTCATCACGAAGAAGTCTGCGGTGGAGAAGGGGTGGTAGAAGGTGTAGTTCCTGCCGCTCTCGAGCTTCTCGTCAGAGAGCGTTATGAGATCAGCAAGTGCTCCACCGTTCCTGTCGAAGAACCTGTATACCTGCTTGATGCCGGGGTTGGTGGTCTTCTCATAGCTAGATGAGACCTTGAGACAGGGCTTGAACACTCCGTCCTCCTCCTTGGCGGCAAGCTTGTACACTCCATTGAGTGATGCCTGGCTTCCTCCAGTCACAAGATGGGTTCCTATTCCCCAGCTGTCAATTGGAGCACCGTCTGAGATGAGGCTCTTTATGATATCCTCAGTGATGTCGTTCGATACACAGATCTTCGCATCCTCAAGTCCTGCCGCATCAAGCTTTGCCCTGATGGCCTTCGTGAGGGATGAGAGGGCTCCTGAGTCGATCCTGACACCGATGCTCTTGCCTTTGGCCTTCATCTCAAGGCCGATCTTTATCGCGGCCTCGATGCCTGAGCCGAGGGTGTCATATGTGTCTATCAGGAGGATGCCGTTGTCAGGATAGATCTCTGTGAACTTCCTGAAAGCCTCCTCTTCTGACGGATAGCTCATGATCCATGAGTGCGCCATCGTTCCGGAGACCGGTATTCCGTAGATCTTTCCGGCATATGTGTTGCTGGTGGAGACCGTTCCTCCTATGAAGGATGCACGTGATGCGGAGTGCGCTCCGTTCTCTCCCTGTGCTCTCCTGAGACCGAACTCCATGATGCTTCCGTGTCCTTTCGTCGCAAGGACCATCCTTGAGGCCTTTGTGGCGATGAGTGTCTGGAAGTTGACGGAGTTCAGGAGGAGGGATTCTATCAGCTGTGCGTCCATGAGATCGCTCTCGACCCTTATGAGGGGCTCTCCGGGGAATGCCGGAGTACCCTCGTCGAACGCATAGACATCTCCGTGGAAGCGGTATGTCCTCAGATACTCCAGAAATCCCTTGTCAAACATGTTCAGCGATGAGAGATAGTCGATGTCATCGGCTGAGAATGACAGGGAGGAAAGCTTGTCCAGAAGCTCTTCCACTCCTGTGAATATGGTGTAGCCACCCTGAAATGGATTGTTCCTGTAGAACATGTCGAATACCGCCCTTGAATCATGGTGCTCAAGGTAGTATCCCTGCATCATTGTCAGTTCATAGAAGTCGGTTATGAGAGCGCTGGTGTTCATGGCTTTCTCCTTTATTTTCTGACGATTCTGTCGAAACCGCAGTAGGGGATGAGGGCCTGAGGAATGGAAACCGTTCCGTCCTCATTCTGATAGTTCTCAAGGATCGCGACGATCGCTCTCGAGAGGGCCACAGCCGTTCCGTTGAGCATGTGCACGAACTTCACCTTGCCGTCATCGTCCCTGTATCTGATGTTCAGTGATCTTGCCTGATAGTCCGTGCAGTTCGATGTCGAGGTGACCTCTCCGTACTCTCCGTTCTCTCCGCGTCCCGGCATCCATGCCTCGATGTCGAACTTGCGGTATGCAGGAGCACCGAGATCGCCAGTGGCTGTGTCTACGATGCGGTACGGAATGCCGAGACCCTGGAAGATCTCCTCCTCGATCGAGAGGATCTCCTTGTGGAATGCGTCGCTCTCCTCAGGCAGACAGTATATGAACATCTCGAGCTTCGAGAACTGATGTACCCTGTAGAGTCCCTTCGAGTACTGTCCGGCTCCGCCTGCCTCCCTTCTGAAGCAGTGTGAGAGACCTGTCATCTTTATAGGGAGACTTGCCTTGTCCAGTATCTGTCCGGAATAGTAACCGCCGAGTGTGATCTCAGCAGTTCCTACAAGACATGTTCCCGTTCCCTCGATCGTGTAGATGTTGGACTCAGCACCTCTCGGGTTGAAGCCGATGCCCTGGAGGATCTCCTCCTTGGCGATGTCCGGAGTGATGAACGGTGTGAAGCCGTGGCGGAGCACAATGTCCATCGCGTAGCGCTCAAGTGCCATCTGGAGTATCACACCCTGATTCTTGATGTAGTAGAACTTCTGTCCCGAGACCTTCGCTCCGCTTTCGAAGTCGAGGATGTCCAGAGCCTCTCCGAGTTCCACATGGTCCTTTGCCTTGAAGCTGAATTTCGTAGGTTCGCCATAGAACTTCACGGCAAGGCTGTCCTTGTCCTCCTTTCCGACAGGAGCCTCAGGGGATGCATAGTTAGGAATAGTCCTCGCCTCAGCCTGGAAGACGTTCTCGATCTCTGTCAGCTCAGCCTCCGCTGCTGCAAGCTCATCTTTTATGGCCTTTCCCTCTGCAATCAGGGCATTCCTTGTCTCAGGATCGAGCTTTCCCTTCATCTTCGCGGCAGTCTCGTTCCTCTTTGCCCTGAGGGCCTCTGTCTTCTGGAGAAGGGCGCTCCTTTTGTCCATATCCTCAGCGATCTTCTTCAGATCGACGTTCATGTATCTTGTCTCGATGTTCCTCTGGATCTCATCGTACCTTGTCTTGATATCTCTGATGTCTATCATATTCCTGCCTCACAAAATTATCTGAGAGCCTCGCTCTCAAGCTCATTGCTTCTTCTTGCCGCTCTTTCGACAGCATCCATCAGCGTGCTGCCGAAGCCTCCGTCCTGAAGTGCCTGCACACCTTCTATTGTTGTTCCTGCAGCAGAGCAGACCATGGTCTCAAGCTCTATTGCATTCTTACCGGAGCTCTTCAGAACCTCGGCTGCACTGATTGCGGTGTCACGGACGATCGAGAGAGCCTCAGGGTAGGGGATTCCTGCCTTGACGCCTCCCATAGCCATCTGGTGCATCGCCTCGAAAATGTATGCGATTCCAGATCCCGAGATTCCGATGAATGCCGGGAAGAGATTCTCAGGAAGGAAGTATGCAGAGCCGAATGACGATGCGATCTTGAATGCCTTGTCCCTGCTATCTGCATCGACACCGGAGCCTGCTGCTATCGCGGTGACAGCCTTTCTTGCAGATGCCGCGATGTTCGGCATGAAGCGTACTATGCAGTCTGTCCCGAGATGATCCTCAAGAACCGAGAGAGGCACACCTGCTGCAATGCTTATCCAGAGATCTGTCTCGATCTCCCTGAGCGTCACATAGAGTGATGGAAGTACCTGGGGCTTCACGGCGATGAGGATGGCATCGCTTCCTGAAGCGTCCTCGATCGATGAGAGCACCGATATGCCCTCGTGTTCGGATGCAAGCTGCTCAGCTTTCTCCTGAACCTTGTCGTATACTGCGACGTCATACTCTGAATCGTGGAGTGCGGAAGCGATCGCGCTTCCCATGTTTCCAGCTCCGATAACAGAAATCCTCATAGGCTCTCCCATTTCATTCTGTGCAGCTCTCCCGTTCTTCCCATATCAGGGAATCCCTGCTGCCTGTAGTATTCATATGCCGCGATTGCGGCGCTGTTTGACAGATTAAGGCTCCTCATGTCGTTCCTCATGGGAATACGGAGGGTGGTGTCAGGATGCTTTATGAGTATCTCCTCATCAATTCCACGGCTTTCCTTTCCGAAGATGAAGAAGACCTCCTCATCAGATGGGAACGTGACATCGCTGTATACCTTCCTTCCCTTAGTGGAGAAGAAGTACATCGCCTTTTCCTGATACTCTGAAAGAAACTCCTCAACACTTTCATGGACGGTTATGTCCACATCCTGCCAGTAGTCCAGTCCGGCATGGCGCACAGCCTTCTCGGAGATGTCGAAACCAAGCGGCTTCACCAGATGAAGTCTTGCGCCGGTGACTGCACAAGTCCTGGCTATATTGCCTGTATTCTGGGGTATCTCCGGTTCAAATAGGCATATGCTGAGCATATGGAGGAGGATAGCATTATAAGTGGATTCTGAACAGACCTGGAGGCTGCTGCACGGAGCTTCATTCCTTCTCAAGATGCCTCAGTCTCATGACCTTGCTGCCTTTCCTGCCAAGATCGAGGATTGTCTTCTCAAGCTCCCTTTCCTTCTTCTCCTTCTCACGGAAGAACTCACCCTGTTCGATGCTTTCCCCGTCATATATTCCCTGAAGTGCCACACCTATCAGTCTGATGCCCTGTCCTCTGTACTTCGAGAACAGGAGATCATGTGCGATGTGGTAGACATCGGATGAGGAGTAGATGGCGCTTTCAGGGGTTGTCTGTATCGTTGTGGTGGTGAAGTCACCATAGCGGAGTTTCACAGAGACTGTTCTCGGTATCTTCTTCTCATCAAGTGCCCGGAACATCACATCCTCGCTCATCTCGAGAAGGGTGTCCTCTATGGCGTCGGTTGAGTAGAGGTCAGGATAGAAAGTCCTCTCCGTGGAGATCGATTTCGTCCTGCTCTCTCCCTGATATATCCCCGGATCGATACCTCGTGCCACCTTATATAGGTATGCTCCGGATGACTGTCCGAACATCCTCATAAGGTCGTCCTCACTGTACTTCCTGAGAGTCTCCGTGCTCTTTATGCCTCTCGACCTCAGTGCGGAGAGCATTGAGTCACCTATTCCCCAGAGCTTTCCGAGCCCTACTGTATCGACGAAAGCCTCCTCCTGACCTCTTGGAACGATTGTGAGACCATCGGGCTTTCTGTAGTCTGATGCGAGCTTTGCAATGAAGCGTGAGGATGCGACTCCGATCGAGACTGTCAGCCCGGTCTCATTCAGGATGGTCTCCTTCAGTTTCCTCGCAGCCTTTCCGGGAAGAGGGTAGATCCTCTCCATTCCCGTCAGGTCCAGGAATGCCTCGTCAACAGAGACCTGAAGGAAGCCCGGAGCGAATGAACTGATGATTCCCATGACCTCACGGCTTTTCTCCGCATAGCGCGACATCCGGCCCTTAACGCAGATGGCATCAGGACAGAGCTTCAGCGCGGTCGTCATCGGCATGGCACTGTGCACTCCGTACTTCCTTGCCTCATACGAGCAGGTCGATGCGACATGTCTCGGGCCCGGAGTGCCTATTATAAGGGGTTTGTCCTTATACTCCGGATGGTCGAGAATCTCGACGGAGGCGAAGAAAGCATCAAGATCGATATGGAAGAAAACCTGACCCATCTCCATTAGAGTGTACCATAATACTCCTCATCTGCTATAATCCGGAACATGAAACGACTTGTTGCGGCTGTAGCTGTCCTACTGATGATCATTCTGCAGCTTCCTGCTGCGGTTGCAGATTACTCCGCAGCGGACTCTCCGTACCAGTCGTATGCCTATTCAGGCCGTTTCTACGATATGTTCGCGAACCCTGCGGCCCTGCCGATGGTCGAGGTCCCTCCCGGAATCTTCGCGCTCTCCGTTTCTGCGACTGACAACTGGGATGCATCCCAGCTGGGGAAGTCGAGGATGTCATTCATACAGGACCAGCAGTGGAAGGTCGATGCCACATTCATCTCGAAGTATGTCGCACTTACCGCAACATTCGGTTCGGAGTTCGACAGAAGTTCTCCGGAGTCCACTCAGTACGATATATACTCATCTCTCAGGATAGAGCTTGATGCAGCTTATGCATTCCCTCATTTCTCGATAGGAGCAAGAGTTACAGGCGGAAACCAGATGGTGCGCCGCGACAAGACCATCGATCATATCACGGATGTGTTCGTGAATGCCTGGTTCTCTCCGTTTGATCGTGATGCGGGAAGTGAGTTCTTCGATCTCGGTGTCGGTGCGATCCTCGAGTTCAGCCCGTTCTCAGCTGGTGTCTATGTCGGAAAGCTCCTGACGCTGAAGTACGGCAATCTCTACCTCGGATGGGACACACTTGCTGAGTCCACATCGGTCTCTGTCGCGCTTGAGGGCGGACGCTACACGAAAGACGGTGATCTCATGCTGGTGCGTCCCCGCGCTTCCGTGTCCCTCACAGGCCTTGTCGAATCAGCGACGAGGAAGATAGAGTTCGAAGGGGACATTACATTCCAGTTCCTTCCGGGTGCGGATCTCACAATAGCGGCATCATACCTCGAGTTCCGCCATGAATGGTTCTCGTTCAATACTGAGAACGGCTATGTGAGCTTCATGATCAGAGGAGGTGCCGATGGCTTCTACGGTTCTGTCGGAGTAGTCTTCAACGCCTCTGACTTCTCCCGTTTCTCTCCCTCGATCTCATTCTCGTACATCAGCTGAGAGGAATCGAGAGGGTGAACACAGAGCCCTTTCCCGGTTTTGATGATACCTTGATCGTTCCTGAATGGATTATTGCTATGTGGCGTACGATGGAAAGTCCGAGGCCCGTTCCCCCGGATTCACGGCTTCTTGCCTTGTCGACCCTGTAGAACCGCTCGAATATCCTGGGAATATCCTCCTTGCTTATGCCGACCCCCTCATCTGTTACGGATATCTCCATCATGTCACCGTGGATCCTTGTCCTCACCTCGACATGCGTGCGCTCAGCTGAGTAGGCGACAGCGTTCAGAACGAGATTCGCCACAGCCTGTACGATCAGGGACTCATGGCATGTGACCTCCTGATCTGCAGGGTAGAAGAGTACCTCGATATCCTTCGCGTTCGCCTTGTGCTGTGTGTAGGACCGGACCTCCTGGAAGATCCTGGAGTCTGTCGTGTTCGTCATCACATGCCCGATCTCAGCCCTGTCAAGGGATGTCAGGAGCAGCAGATCTGATATGATGCGCTGCATATGGCTGCTGTTCTTGAGGATGATCCTTGAGAATCCCCTGATCTCCTCCATCGTCAGGGTCTCGTCGGTAAGTGTCTCAGCAAATCCTGTTATGGCCGTGAGCGGGGTCTTCAGCTCATGTGAGACATTCGACACGAAGTCCTGTCTGACAAGCGAGAGCCTTTCAACCTTGGTCATGTCGATGATCGACACGACTCCGAGCTTCTCCTCAAGAGGAGAGAGCGTGAATCTGTATGTCCTTTCCCTGCCTCTGCCCTTGATGAATGCCTCATCTCCTGAGTATCCCTCATAGACAGGGGTCGTGATCCTTTCCTTCTTCCTCTCCTCGAGGACGGCTTTCGCGGCGTCGACGATGACAGGACCTGTGATCACATCCCTGAGTTCCTTGCCGTCAAGGCCCTGTACCCATGGCAGCAGTGTCGCAGCTTTCCTGTTCGACAGGAGTATCTTCTGCTTTCTCGAGATGATGAGGACTCCCTCATCCATCGCCTCGATCAGTCCTGAATAGCGCTTCTCAAGATCACTCTTCGGCATATCTGTACCCGATCCCCCATACAGTCGCGATGCATCTGCCCATGTCTCCGAGCTTCTTCCTGATCGATGCGATCTGCACGTCTATCGATCTCACTGTCACATGGTATTCCGCACCCTTGATCTCCTCTATGATCTCAGCGCGCCTCAGGACATGGCCTTCAGATGCGATGAGGAGCATCAGAATGTCGAACTCGGTAGCTGTCAGCGGAATCTTCTCGTCATTCAGCATGCACTCCCTTGTGCCCCTGTCCATCATGATGCCGCCAGCGGTCTTCAGTATGTTGCTGCTTTCCTTCCCGGAACGTCTGAGAAGGGAGCGTACCCTCGCGTTGAGGATCTTCGGGGAGAATGGTTTCGTTATATAGTCATCGGCACCGGATTCAAGTGCGGTTATTATGTCATTCTCTCCGGTGAGGGCCGATGCAACAATGACAGGTGTGTTCCTTTCAGGACACCCTGTCCGTATATAGCTGAGCACCTCGAGGCCCTGAATCTTCGGAAGCATGAGATCGAGGATCACGAGATCGAAAGGAGACTGTGACAGCTTCTCCACAGCTTCCTCTCCGTCTTTTGCCTCCTCGATGGAGTATCCCTGTCCTTTCAGATGGAATGACATGAGTGCCCTGATGTCACTGTCATCCTCTACAATGAGAATAGTCATATATGAAATCATACAGGCTCAGGGAGCATTCTGCAAACACGGGAAATTAAGGAAAAGGAAAACCCTCTCAGTGAGAGGGCCTTTATACGCCCTATTGGATTCGAACCAATCACCTACTGCTTAGAAGGCAGTTGCTCTATCCAGGTGAGCTAAGGGCGCATGTCTGTTGCAACAGAAGCAGTTTATACCAAGAAAAAGTAATAATATCAATAGGGTGGGCTCTGATTTTCGCTCAGAGCTCGAGGCCGAAACGTTCTCCGTCAACGTAGCTTCCGTCGATGTAGAACAGCCTTGAGTCAGTGCCCTCCGGCTGGAAGCCGTTACGCCTGTAGAACGTCTTGGCGCGTTCGTTGTCAGCTCTCACCTCGAGGTTGATCTTCGTGATGCCTCTGTCCTTGGCTTCAGCAAGTGAGAACTCGAGAAGGTGCTGTGCGACTCCCGTTCCCCAGAACTCCTTCCTCACGGCTATCGCGAGCTCGGCCCTGTGCCTTATCCTCGGCTTGTCGCCTGATGTGTGTATGGTGCAGCTTCCGATTATCTTTCCGTCTGTGATTGCTATGGCGTAGACGCTCCTTCCTTTCCTCATCTCCCTTATGGCGAATCTCTCCGCCTCCTGATCTGCCGAGGCGAAGTCAGAGGCCGAGAACGTGAGGTTGTCGGTGTCTCCGCCGATTGCCGTCATGAAATCAATGAGTGCCGGTGCGTCATCTTCCCTGATAATTCTGAAATCGGTGTTCATGGTGCATATTATAACAGCGAAATTCCCGCTGATGTAATATAATGTCATCCATAAGGAGTCTCTGATGATCGTTACGATACAGAAAAACGGAACAGTTATGAAGATATCCTCACTCGGCGCTGAGCCTCAGAGCCTTGTGAAGGATGGGATTGAGTACATATGGAACGGTGACAAGGAGTACTGGTTCAGACATGCGCCGCTTCTTTTCCCGATGATCGGACCGACAAAGGACAACAAGATCGTCGCGAAGGGCAAGGAGTACTCCATGCCGAACAACGGCTTTGCGCGTGATCTGGAGTTCGAGCTTGTGAAGGC
>CALXON010000060.1 GCA_944389985.1 uncultured Spirochaetaceae bacterium
TTGTTCATGAATGTGAGGGGCTGGACAAGTACAAGATCATCGAGCACTGCCCGTCTATAACAGCGGAAGCAGCGCTTCCGGAGTCTCATACCCTTCTGCGCTGCTATCCTCTCGACTGTTTCGAAACCGGCATTGTGCCTCGTTCCGCTGTACTTCGCTCCGGGATTCCCCAGACCGAATACTGTCATGATTACTTTGACTCTGCAGGAGCTGCGTCTGCTGCGGGAGCTGCCTCTGCTGCGGCATCATCTGCTGCAGGAGCTGCCTCTTCCTTGACTGCCTTGACAGATGCGATCGTAGCCTCCGGATCCTCGTGGATCTTGATTCCAGCCGGAACCTGAAGCATGTCGACACGGAATGCCTCGTTGATATCAAGAGCGGAGACATCTGCTACGAACAGCTCCGGAAGATCCTTAGGAAGACACTCGATCTCGATCTCATGGATGACCTGATCAAGAACACCGCCTGCCTTGCATCCGACAGGTGTTCCCTGAAGCTCGACACGCACATGAGTCCTGACTGAGTGACCTGCTGTGATCTCGAAGAAATCAATATGATGGATACAGTTCCTGAGGAGATCCTCCTGGAATGTCTTTACGAATACCTGATGAGCCTTGTCACCTGCCACATCAAGAGTGATGAGTGTGGACTCGCTGAATGCTGATCTCTTTGCATTGAACTCGCGTGCGTTGACGATGACGTGGAGTGGCTCTCCCTTTCCATAGACAACTGCAGGAATCTCACCGTTCCTGAGAAGTCTCCTTGATCCCGCTGAACCGAAATCAGCGGTCCTGAGCTTTGCGCTAAGCTGCTTCTTGTCGCTCATTCTCTTCTTCTCCTTATACTCTCATCGGCATTGCCGATTACCATAAAGTGCCGAAGCACAAGCTATGATGCTATAGCATTATCGATAATATTTCAACGACTGGGAAGGCAGGACTCGAACCTGCGTATGCCGGGATCAAAACCCAGTGCCTTAACCGCTTGGCTACTTCCCAACGTTTTTTAGGAAGATAGCATGTTGCAGACTGTCTATCAAGCTTCCGATCTGTAGTGCTCCAGTACGGTATCTGAAAGTTTCTCGCGGAACTCTCTTGTTATCGGATGGGCGACATCGCGGAACGTACCGTCCGGAGAGACTCTGGACGGCATCGCGACCATCAGATTCCCGTTCTGCGTCTCTATGATCCTTATATTGTGAACGACGAACTCACCATCGAATGATACGGACACCATCGCCTTGAGAGGATCTTTCCCCGAAAGCCTCTTCACCCTTACATCAGTGATCTCCATACCTCATCCCCCTTTTTGAGTGAATCACCCTGAAATTATGAAACTAGAGGAATATATAGCACAATATTCGGATTTTTCAAACTCAAATGAATCATCGGATGAATATAACGCGAACCATGAGGAACCTGATCCTGAAAGCGACACATAAGATGGCCCGGAGGCCCTGAAGGAAGGTACCGGACCTGTATACACACTCTCAAAATCATTTGGAAAGGATGCCTTGTCAGGAACACCTGTGAAAGGAAGCGGAGGAAGCACTGCATCCTCTCTATCCTTTTCATCGAGCGCCTCATACGCGTTCTTTGTCGATACCCTGTATTCCGGTACGATGATCATGACGGAAAGCCCCTCAGGAATGGATGCCTCTCTGAGTTTCTCCCCCCTGCCGGTGGCATACGCGCACCTAAGACCGGATGCGAAGAACGGAACATCGCTTCCTGTCATCTCAGCAGCCTCCCTCATTACAGAGCGCGGCGTATTGAAATGAGAGGAGAGCATTCTCAGCACAGCTGCTGCATCTGATGATCCTCCCCCGAGCCCCGCTCCTGCAGGTATCCTCTTTTCGATCTTCAGATGTATGGAGAAAGTTATGCCTGAAAGAGAGGAGAATGCCCGGGCAGCCTTCTCCATCAGATCGGTTCCACCGCCTATGTATCCGTCGTTACCCTCGATGACGCAGGAGAACTCATCGGAGGTCTCTATCTCTCCTTCGATGCTGTCATGAAGATCTGTCAGGGCCATGTATGTCGCGATCTCATGGTATCCGTCAGCCCTGCGCTTTCCCACTCTCAGCCCTATGTTTATCTTCGCGTAAGCCTTCTCTTCCACGACTGGATTATAGCAGATGCGGGCAATATAGCCAAAAGTGCCGTTTTACCTTATCCTAAAGGCATCATGGCTATCAGGGGAATAATCTTCGATAAGGATGGAACGCTCTTCGAGTACGGTAAGGTCTGGGGACCTGTACTCCATGATACCATCTACGAAGGCCTTCAGCATGTGAGGATATCGGAGGACAGGAAGAAGGAATGCGCAGATGATCTGATGCGTGTCCTAGGCGCTGATGATGAAGGCAACACATACCCTGACGGAATCATCTTCCGCCATGACAGGCTGATCGCAGCCATCTTCCGTGTGCTGAAGATCACGATACACTACCGCATCAATCCGTTTAAGGTCGCCATGCTTTTCCGCATATTCCTCAGCAAGGATGAGAAAGGAATCGCAAAGCGCATCGCAACCATGGACTTTCCGGGCGTCGATGAGGTCTTCCAGAAGGCAAGCGCCAGAGGCTATACGCTTGGAATCGTCACAAACGACACCACGATTTCCACAGAGCTCTTTCTCGACAGGATGGGAATAAAGGACTATGTGACCTTCCTCAGGACCAAGGACAGCCCGGTGAAGAGAAAGCCCCATCCCGAGGCGATCAGGGAGTTCTGTCAGGAGACCGGAATCAGAAGTCAGGAAGTCGCGATCATAGGAGACTCCCT
>CALXON010000061.1 GCA_944389985.1 uncultured Spirochaetaceae bacterium
CACCTCTCTCCCTTCGAGAGGATTCCCATGTATCCTCCAAGGCATGGACCGCATGTCGGGGTTGAGACGACACAGCCTGCATCGATGAAGATATCGAAAAGTCCTTCATGCATGGCTTCCTTCCAGATCTTCTGGGTCGCGGGGATGATGATGCATCTCACACCGTCAGCGACCTTTCTTCCCCTGAGGATTGAGGCTGCTGCCCTGAGGTCTGAAAGACGTCCGTTCGTGCAGCTTCCGATAACGACCTGATCGATCTTTATCTCACTGCCATCCGACGCGGGATGGGTATTCTCAGGAAGGTGCGGATAGGAGACTGTCGGGACGATCGAGCCGAGGTCTATGTCGATCACCTTCTCATACTCGGCATCGGGATCGGATGAATACACTTTCGGTTCCTTTGCACCGCTCTCCCTGAGGTACTCAAGTGTTTTCTCATCAACCGGGAATATGCCGTTCTTGGCTCCGGCTTCTATGGCCATGTTGCTGACAGTGAACCTGTCATCCATAGTGAGGGCTGAGACACCATCTCCTGAGAACTCCATGGCCTTGTAGAGCGCACCGTCTACGCCGATCATTCCGATTATATGGAGGATGAGATCCTTGCCTGACACAAACGGTCTGAATGATCCGTGGAGGCGGAAAAGGATTGTGGAAGGAACTTTGAACCATGCCTTGCCGATGGCCATTCCCGCAGCCATGTCCGTAGAGCCGACACCTGTGGAGAATGCTCCGAGCGCACCATATGTGCAGGTGTGGCTGTCAGCTCCGATGACAACATCCCCTGCTGTCACAAGGCCCTTCTCAGGCAGAAGCGCATGCTCGATTCCGACCCGTCCGACCTCAAAGTAGTTCGTTATCTCCTCACTCTTAGCGAACGCACGGACACAGGCACACTGCTCCGCAGCCTTTATATCCTTGTTCGGCGTGAAGTGATCAGGAACAAGGGCGATCCTGTCCTTGTTGAAGACAGTCTTCTTTCCGAACCTCGGAAATTCCTTTATCGCGACAGGGCTTGTGATATCGTTACCGAGGACCATGTCGAGATCGGCCATGATGAGCTGACCAGGATGGACCTCCTTCTCCCCTGAAGCTGCCGCAAGTATCTTCTCGGTCATTGTCATAGGCATATCAGACCTCCTTATCGGTATGACCAACGAGCATGTCATTGTCAAAAGACATCTTTATCGCACTCTCTCCGCCGGAGATCGAGGCGCCCTCACCTTCAAGCATCCTGTTCACTGCGGAAAGACATGCCAGAATCGAAGCCTCGATGACATCTGTCGAGATTCCGCGACCACGGTAGATATGTGCTCCATCCGATATCTTCACCTGGACCTCACCCTGAGCATCCCTGTGCTCGGTTACAGCCTCAAGCTGGTACTCCTCGAGAGAGAACGGATGATGGATTATCTTCTCGACCGCACGGAGAGCCGCATAGACAGGACCTGTTCCGGCAGCTATTCCCTCATATGTCTTGTCATCCTTCCTGAGAGTGATGCATGCGGTGCTTGTCATCTTGTTTCCGCTGTTGACGACATAGGACTCGAGTGCCCATATCTTCTTCTCGGGCTGTTCCGTGGACTCGACAAGAGCCGCGATGTCCCTGTCAGTCACATTCTTCTTCCTGTCACAGAGCTTCTTGAACTCCGCAAAGAGGTTTGCGATCTCCTCATCCTGCAGGATGTAGCCCATCTCCTCAAGCTTACGGCGGAACGCGTGCTGGCCTGAGTGTTTTCCGAGAACGTAATTTGTCTTCACGACACCTACGCTCTCCGGAGTCATGATCTCGTAAGTCAGGGAGTTCGCCATCATTCCATGCTGGTGAATGCCTGACTCATGGGCGAAGGCATTGTCTCCGACAATTGCCTTTGACGGGAATATCTTCACACCGGTGGTCGATGAGAGAAGGCGTGCCGAGCGGAAGAGCTCTTCCGTCTTGATGTTCATTTCAAGGTCATAGAGATCAGGGCGTGTCTTGATAGCCATTACGATCTCCTCAAGCGCGGCGTTTCCTGCCCTCTCTCCTATTCCGCAGAGTGTGCATTCAACCTGCCTTGCCCCGGCTTTCACACCTGCAAGCGTATTTGCAACCCCCAGTCCGAGATCGTCATGACAGTGCATCGAGATGATGGCCTTGTCTATATTCGGGACACGGTTCATGACATTGGACACCATCTCCCTGATATCATCAGGAGAGGCGTATCCGACAGTGTCTGGAAGGTTGATCGTAGTGGCTCCGGCCTTTATGGCCTCCTCCACGACACGGCACATGTAGTCATGATCCGTACGGGTGGCATCCTCGAGTGAGAACTCGATATCAGGGCAGAGGGAGCGCGCATATGCGACATTCTCCTTCAGCCTCTCGACCGCCTCGTCCCTTGAAATCTTCAGTTTGTACTCCAGATGGAGATCTGATGTCGCGAGAAAGACATGGATACGGGGTCTGTTAGAGACCTTGACCGCATTCCATGCGGCATCGATGTCCTTCCTCACACAGCGTGCGAGGGATGCTACGGTGACATCCTTCACCGAACGTGCAATCGCCTCCACGCTCTCGGCATCTCCCGGAGAGGAGATGGCAAAGCCTGCCTCAATGATATCGACCCCTAGGGCCTCAAGCTGCTTCGCGATCCTGATTTTCTCCTCCAGGTTCATGCTGTATCCCGGAGCCTGCTCACCGTCCCTGAGTGTTGTATCAAATATATAAAGACGCTCTGCCATCTTCTTCACCTTCCTTCCGTTACTTCTTCAGCCAGCTCATCAGAGATCTCAGGCGTGCGCCTGTCTTCTCCAGAAGGGATTCCTTCTCCATTCTCTTCGTTGCATTGAAGAATGGGCGGCCTACCTGGTTCTCCAGCAGCCAGTTGCGTGCGAATGTGCCGTTCTGGATATCTGTGAGGATGTCCTTCATTGCCTTCTTTGTCTCATCCGTGACAACTCTCGGACCGGAGACATAATCACCATACTCAGCTGTATCCGAGCAGGAGTATCTCATGTATGAGAGTCCGCCCTGATTGATGAGGTCAACGATGAGCTTCATCTCATGGCAGCACTCGAAGTATGCCATCTCCGGCTGGTAACCTGCCTCGACAAGTGTGTCGAATCCGGCCTTGATGAGGTGGGAGACACCTCCGCAGAGGACAGCCTGCTCACCGAAGAGGTCAGTCTCTGTCTCCTCCTTGAAGGACGTTACGAAGATTCCTGCCTTTCCGGCACCGATCGCGGCTGCATATGCGAGGGCGACCTTCTCACTGTCTCCTGACGGATCCTGATGCACAGCGATGAGGGATGGAACACCCTTTCCCTCCTGATACTGGCTGCGTACTGTATGACCAGGTCCTTTTGGAGCGATCATTATGACATTGACGTCCTCTGGAGGAACGATCTGGCCGAAATGGATGTTGAAACCATGAGCGAATGCCAGGTACATACCCTTCCTGAGATACGGTTCGATCGATGTATGATAAAGCTTTGCCTGCTTCTCGTCATTCACGAGGATCATAACGACATCTGAGCACTTCACGGCATCCTCAGTTGTCATGACCTTGAGACCTGCCTCCTCGGCTCTGGCCCAGCTCTTTGATCCGTTGTAGAGACCCACCACGACATCAACTCCGGACTCATGGAGGTTCAGGGCATGGGCATGGCCCTGGCTGCCGTAGCCGATGATCGCGACCTTCTTGTTCTTGATTACGGAAAGATCCGCATCTTTCTCATAGTACATTGTGCTCATTTGCACACCTCCCTATCAATCTATCTTCCTCAGTGGAAGTCAGTTTCAGACAAAGCCCTGGATCCGCGCTCAAGGGCTGTTATTCCCGTCCTCACAAGCTCGACGACACCATACTGGGCTGCGAGGGTGAGAAATGAATCGAGTTTATCGAGAGTTCCGGTAAGCTGCATCGTCATTGTCGTTGATGTGACATCGATGATCTTCGCCTTGAATATCTCCGCGATATCCGTAATCTGGCTCCTCGTCTCGGCATCTGCACGGAGCTTGACCAGTATGAGCTCTCTCTGTATCGAGCCATTTGATGTCATCTCATAGACCTTCTTCACATCGACAAGCTTCCCGACCTGCCGTATGATCTGCTCCACAATCTGCCTGTCACCTGTCACGACTATGGTGATGCGGCTGGTTCTGGGATCCTCTGTCTCCCCCACAGAGAGGGAATCAATGTTGTATCCGCGCCTTGAGAACAGGGCAACTACACGCATGAGGACTCCGGACTTGTTGTTCACGAGAATCGCAAGGGTATAGCTGTTCTTTCTGTCAAACTCCATAACATCCGCCTCCTTATGAAAAAAGCCCGGGTAACAAATCTACCACGGGCCTCTGGACATCATCAGAACTCTGAAACCGTGGTTCAGCATGTAATGACGATGAGAGATAGAAGGAGAGCTGATGAGATGATAGAGATGTTCATTTTCATAAGCCTCCTTGCTTCTGGATTTACCTTCTTATAAGTCCAATCAAGGGTGAGTGTCAACAAATC
>CALXON010000062.1 GCA_944389985.1 uncultured Spirochaetaceae bacterium
TGTACTTCTCCCAGATCATGCAGAACATCTCGCGTGTGACAAGCTATGATGATTTCCTGAGACATATCACAGCAGGACTCTTCATTCCTACTGTCATCAACCGCACCATGACGGAGTTCACGTCATCAGGAGCTGAGAAACTCGATCCGGAGAAGGGGTACCTCTTCATCTCCAATCACCGTGATATCATCCTCGACTGTGCGCTTCTTGATTACGCGCTTCTCCTTGCAGACAGACAGCTCTGCGAGATGGCGTTCGGCGACAATCTCATAATCAACCAGTTCACCGAGGATCTCTTCCGTCTCAACGGCGGTGTGGTCATCAGACGTGAGCTTCCGATGAGGGAGAAATACCTTGAGTCCATCAGACTCTCCGAATACTTCTATGATATCGTCGCGGAGATGCACAAGCCCATCTGGGTCGCACAGAAATCGGGAAGATCCAAGGATGGAATCGATGAGACACAGCCTGCGATCATAAAGATGCTCTACCTCTCGAAGAGAGGAACAGGAATCAGCTTCCCCGATCTCATCGAGAAGATGAACATTGTTCCTGTCGCAATCAGCTACGAGTATGATCCGAATGACATCAACAAGGGCAGGGAGGAAGTGATCCGCAAGGCTCATGACGGCTCTTATGAGAAGAAGCGCTACGAGGATCTTATATCCATGGCCCGCGGCATGAAGTGTCAGAAAGGACGTGTCCATCTTTCGATCGGTGAGCCGGTAAAGGGTTCCTTCTCCGATGCACAGGAAGTTGCGGCGGAGATCGACAGACAGATACACCTTTCATACAAGCTCTGGGATACGAACCTCTTCGCATACGACTATCTGGAGAATACCGACAGGTACAAGTCAGAGCTCTCAGATTTCGACGGAGATGCGTTCCTCTCACGTTTCAGCCATCTCTCTCCTGAGGTGCGTTCATTCGTGCTCAACAGCTATGCCAATCCTGTGAGGATGGCGATCAAAGCAGGGAAATGAGAAAGGCCTCTGCTCTTATTATTCTGATGATACTGCTCCTCCTTTTCTCATGCAGCAAGGAGGAGTTTTCCGTATCATCCCTATCCCTCCGTTCAGACAGTCTGATCACCATTGCCGATGGAAAGACAACAAGGGATGAGACCCTGACACTCTCGGCATCTTTCAGTGATGATGAGGCTGTCTATACATTCCGTGTCGTCTCTCCTGACGAGGATCTTGTGTGGGAGGGGACAATGGATGGAAGCGGGGTAAGGGAAGCCGGACTTGAGCTGACTCCCGGGGCATCATTTCCCGAAGGAAGCTATTCCGTGATCTTCTATTCGGACAAGGGGACGGTGTACTCTGGATCTGCTGAATACTCAGGAAGCAGGAATGAGTATCCTCACTACGGTCCTGAGGGACTTACGATGAGTGCTGAGACTGAGGAGCGTGATGTCTCTGGAATCCTTGTTGGAAGGGGCAGGAGAGAGAAGGGCTATGTGCCATCTCCGTATTCCAGTTCCTCTGTCATAAAGGCAAAGGACAGGCAGGGCAACACAATGGAGATCCATGATGATCTCAGCTTGTTCTCCCTGCCATCGTCCTCAGATCCTTCTCAGACAGCTTTATAAGGAATGTACGTCCATGCGGACACGCAGGCTCATCGAGCATTAGCACCTTCTCTATAAGTGCCTCGGCACTCCATCTGTCTATGCTGTCTCCTGCTTTTATAGCGGCACGGCATGCGATTACAGCAAAGAGCTTTGACTCAAGTTCCTTCTCATCAAGTCTTGATGAGGTTATGAAGTCAACGATCTCCGTCTCAATAGGGCGGCAGGATGCAGGAAGCGCTGTGATCTCCCATTCACCATCATCGCGCTTTGAGAGCATGATTCCCAGCTTTGTATATACCTGGGAGTGCTCATCCAGGAACTCCGATGAGATCTGATCCGTCTCGATGTGTATAGGCACGAGAAGCTTCTGTACGCTCTTCTGGGATACAAGCTCATCATAGAGTATCCTCTCATGGGCAGCATGCTGGTCTATGAACCAGAGTTCTCCTTCAATCTCAACTATGAGAAAGAGATTGAAGGCCTGACCGATGTATCTGAAAGAAGGTATGTTCTTCTCCGTTTCAGTTGGTGCGGGTTTCTGAGAAACCTCTTCCTGCTGCCTTCTCTCCTTGAGAGCCTTCGCCTTCTCAAGCCATGCCTTGTCCGTCTCAGTGTATTCTGTAGAGACAGGTTTAGGAGTGGCAGGGGAGGATGTGAACTGCCTTGGAACATATGACGGAGATGGACTTCTGAAGGACTCTGTCTTTCTTCCGTTCTCCGTACGCTTTGCATCATCAAGGTAGAACTCCGGCTGCACAGGTTCTATTCTCGGTATCTTCCTTCTGATACCGCTCTTGAGCATCTCTGTTATCGCATGATGGATCTCTGCTCTGTTCCTGAGTTTCACCTCACGCTTTGCAGGGTGGATGTTGAAATCTGCAAGCTCCGGGGCATCATGGATGAATACCGCAGCATATGGATAGGAACCTCCTGGAAGAAGCTCTCCGTAGCCATAGCTAACAGCCTGCTGGAGTGAGAACTCCTCCACGGGCCTGTTGTTGACATAGATTCTGATCTCCTTCATGTCAGAGCGTCTGACAGCGGAGTTTCCCGCTATGATATCAACAGAGAAGTTCTCTCCGTCATGATGAAGTGACTCGACATCAGCATCCGCGATTCCCTCGCTTCTGTAGAGCATCATCACCCTGTCCTTGAGGGTTTCCGCCTTGTGCCAGTCCAGACGGAGCGCACCGTCGGAGACAAGTGAGAATCTGACAGAGGGGAAGGCGAGAGCCTTGGAGATCAGAAGTGATCTGATCATCTGTGCCTCTGTCTGGGCTCTCTTTAGAAATGCACGGCGTGCAGGAATGTCGGAAAAGAGATTCTCTGCAGTTGCTATGGTTCCTCTGTCAGGACCTGAACTGATGATCTCCTGTCTCTCTCCGTTGTCTATGACGAGAGTGGATGCCTCTCCTGTCTCTGCTGAATGTGTCTTGATAGTCAGCTTCGAGACAGCTCCGATGGAGTAGAGCGCCTCTCCTCTGAAACCGAGGGTCGTGATGCTGTAGAGATCATCCTCATCATGGATCTTGCTTGTCGCGTGGCGGTTGCCGAGGACCTCAAGGTCCTTTCTGGTTATTCCGGTTCCGTTATCGATGACGGACAGTCTGTCGATGCCGCCGCCTTCGATCTCAACCCTTATCTCCGTGCATCCGGCATCAAGTGAGTTGTCAAGGAATTCACGGAGTATTGACTGAGGTCTCTCAATGACCTCCCCGGCCGCTATCCGTGAGGCAAGCCGGGGATCAAGAAGTCTTATCATCAGAATACGAACCTTGCCTTGACCTGGAGTTCAAGGGCAGGATCGCTTCCCATCGTGAGGATGTTGTAGTAGCTCTGCTCACTGTCCGCGTGGAAGGAAGTCCTGAGCTCTGCATTGAATCCTACGATACCGAAGCTGAAGTCGGCGCCGAGAGCGAAGATCGTATCTGTCGAGAGCATGTAGTCCTCGAAGGAGTATCCCTTCGTGAAGGATGATGCAAAGCCGTTCCTGGCGAATCTTCCATAGAGCTTCGCATTGTCGCTGACCATTCCTCCGAGTGAAAGCGAGAGCATGTCATTGTACTTTCCGTTCTGGATATCGGTGAACATCACTGCGATGTTGTCGATTGAGTAGGAGATGCCGAAGTCGACATAACCCATATCAAGTCCGAACGCGGCCTTGATGTACCAACCCGGATCCGAGATCTCCGTCATGTTGCTGATGATCCTGCCGTTTCTTGCAGTGAACTCATTGAAGAGATCCGGAGCAGCCTTTCCTGATCTGTAACCTGTCTGTACGGATGCGCTGATCATGCTGTCATCGTAAGCGAACTCCGCACCGATGAGGTAATCATAGAACGTGCTGTTCTGGAAGTCGTATATGACCTTTGTCTCCTCTGCAAGTCCGTTCTTGTAACTTGTGGACATCTCTCCGAGTATGAATGCGGATATCCTGTAGCTGTCGAGGAACGGGACATCGATCCTGAACTCAGGATACATGAGGAGAGTATAGGTGTCCTCTGCCGCGAAGAGCATCTCCATCGGCATGTTGAGGCTGAAGGAGAGGGATTCAAGATCGACAGGGTAGAATCCTATGCTGAACTCTCCGATATGAGGAGCTTCCGCGTTGTCCGCATATACTCCGATCCTGAGGTTCGGGAAGTTGAATCCGAGACGTACCGAAAGCTGGTCATCCCATCCATATGAGGAGAAGAGAGTTCCTTCCTTCCTGTAATCACGTTCTGCGAGGATGTACGCGATCGTCTCGTTCTCGTCACCGAGCGTTATGTGGTCGATGAGAGCGAATGAATCGGTGATCGCCCTGTAGATCTTGTTCTCATCGGATGATGTTCCGAAATCCCAGAGCTTCCGGCCGTTCATTCCTGCAAGATACAGCTCGCCCTTACCATCGAACGCCATCCTGACAGGAGCCCTGAACGCAGCCTCTGTCATTCCGCTTCCGAATCTGATCACAGGTGTTATGCGGATCTCAGGAGTATATGCTGTCGAGAAGGAGTTCACGAAGCCTGTCTCAAGTGACAGACCGAACGGGAGATCGTTACTGTATCTCTCTGTTCTCTCCTTGTTCCTTCCGAATGTGGATACGCTGGCTCCTGCTGTGATGGACCATGCCTCATCCATGTATGCGGCTCTGACGTATGCCGATACCGGACCTGCGTCCGATGCAAGACCTGCATAGAAACCGGAGTTGACATCGTAGCTGTCGAATGCGAGCACATCACGGGCTCTGAAGCCACCGAAGAGTCTGACGCCCCAGAGGTTGACATATGCCGTGATCTCAGCAAAGCCGTTGCCGTCAACGAATGCTATTCTGTCTGTATCGATATCGAACCAGGTGTTGAGATCGATTCCGAACCAGCCTCCGTCATAGCCTGCCTTTCCGATTATCGTCACATACTCTCCGGCCGGTGCCTTGTAGATGTCGTGGCTGACATCACCGTAGTGGATCGTTCCTGTGGAGTATGCCGCACCGAGTTCAGCATTGAATCCTCCGAAGCGGAGCGGGAGTGTGACGGAGATGAGGTAACCGTTCTCTGTGAAAGGATTTGCCGTGTAATCACCGGAAATCTTTACAGCACCGCCTGCACGGAGTCCGACATATGAGGACGCTGTGGTGTAGAACGGGATGTCCAGTGATACCTCTGGATAGAGTTCTGATTCCTTCACGTCGTTGTGACTGATTGCGGCAAGAGCCTCAAGCCTGATTGTGAGAGGGTAGGCCTCAGATACGGTGAATCCGAGGGAAAGTCCACCTGTGGACCATCCGGACTCGATTCCGTCACCATCTGTCCATCTTCTTGTCATTGTCAGGTCATCGAACCAGAGTCTGTGGCTGTAGTATGCAGATCTGTACTCGTGGTTGAATGAAAGTGCCTGATACTCCCTGTCCCAGCCGTGGTTCAGTCCCTGATAGAGTCCGAGGGTGTCACCTGCGAGGGTGGAGTATCTGTCGACAGCAAGTGTCACGCTCTCATCGATCGATCTGTACCTGATCTCATCGATAAAATCAAAAGCGTAGCCGATCCAGCCATAGATATCATCAGAGGCTATGTTCCTGGCTCTCATGATGTGCACAGGATCAAGATTGAATGCCGCCCTGAATCCTCCGATGGAGACGACAGGCTGCAGGGATGCTCTTATTGATGTGATTCCGTTGCTGTCAGTGTATGCTCTTCCGAGAAGATTGATGTCAAAAGCAAGGGACTCCCTGAGATCACCGGAGATGACAGGTGATTCGATCACGGGTGCAGGCTCTGCCGGCTGAACATCCTTCTCTCCGTCCTCTATGACTGCAATCGGCTCATCTTCGATGACGACCACTGCAGGTGCATTGAGTGTCGATATGAATTCAATTATGTCGTTGTAGAGAGGCTCCGCATTCGCCTTTGCTGTCTCTCTGTCGACAGATGAAGGAAGTGTGAGTCTCGCTCCACCGTCAATGAACGAGTATGTTATGCCGTCAACAGCACTGCCATACTTCTCCATCTCATAGGCGAAGAATGACTCAGCATCACTTCTGGTGACTACTGAAGGATAGAGAAGATCCACATAGCCATCTCCCACGATCACTTCCAGCGTATAGCCGTTGTATCTGAACATGTACCTGTCCAGATCCTCAGTAAGCTCTGCATGGTTTGTAAGGACCGGAGCTGAAGGTGTGATGATGTTCGTCACAACAGGCTCGGAAGGAGTGGCAGGAGCCATGCCTTCTATGAATTCAACGATATCATTGAAGAGAGGCTC
>CALXON010000063.1 GCA_944389985.1 uncultured Spirochaetaceae bacterium
CTCCTCTTGTTGAGACAGGTGCGGATTTCACAAGGATAAAACTGCTTTCTCCCTGTGACTTCTCAATGTGGTCACTGGAAGACAGACTGCGTACCTGCTACATGTTCACCTGTCTACTGTATATTGAGGGCGTTCCTGTGACGAACAGCGAGCTCAGAGCGCGTTTCGGCATCAGCGAATCCAACAGTGCAGTAATCTCAAGGATTATCAGGAAAGCTGTCGAGGATGGTCTGATCAGGATTCATGATGAGTCTGTAGGTGTCAGGGCTCGCCGGTATGATCCTTACTGGGCCTGAATTTGCTTGACAGGAATCCGTTGAAAACAGGTGAAATTTAATTAATTCATTATATTGCAATGAAAAATTTGTTTGATCGTTGCTTGATGGTTCCTTGACAGTTGTTTGACTGATCTTTGATCAGAGAATAAGAGAGGGCAGGTTGTCCTGCCCTCATATGACCTTGTTATTTTCCGGTTCTTGCTTCCCTTTCAAGAGCGAGCGTGATGGTTGTCGCATCACAGAGCTCCTCCGGGCCGTAGTACTGTATTGCTCCCGGATAGCGGAAACATGTTGCGGAAGACCACTTGTCCCTGTGCTTCTCAAGATACCTGAAAGGACCTCCGTCAAGGTCGACAAGCGCTTTCCTGATAACAGGCTTCATGGCACCTCCACGGCGTTCCATGTTCATCATCTTCGTGATCGGCATGCCGCCTGCTGTCCACTTGTCCACACCCTCGTCAAGAGAGCGGATGATTGACATGTAGCCGGTGTATCCGTTCTGGATCAGAAGGAATGCAGTGTAGCCGAGGCTGTAGCAGTAGTCAGCATCGAAGTTCGACGGGAACGCAGCCCTTCCTTCATATCCGAAGAAATGGGACATGGACTTGAACTTGCCGCTGTACTTGCCCTCTGCCTTGAGCTCCTTCAGTCTCCTTCCGACAAGAGTCGCGAGAAGCTTCTCCGTCTCGATCATCGAAACCTGTACGTTTCCATGCGGGTCCCTGTCCATGAGAAGCTGCTGCTGGATATCAATGGGAAGGATATCGAAGACATCCATCGACTCGGGAGAGAGCTCTGCGGAGAGGAATCCGGTCTTCTCATCCCATGAGCTCAGCTCAGCGAACTGCTGGCCTTTCTCTGCGAGTGTGTCATTGAGCTCCTCGATGAGCTTTCTCATCTCGGGAATGAATTCGATAAGTCCCTCAGGAATGACAACCACACCGAAGTTCATTCCGAGAGCGGCTCTCCTGATGATGCTGTCTGCGATGTAGTCCGTGATCTGGGAAAGACTCATCCTGTTCTTCTCGACCTCCTCGGAGATGAGACAGACATTGGGATGGGTCTGGAGAGAGCACTCAAGCGCTATATGTGATGCGGAGCGTCCCATGAGCTTTATGAAGTGCCAGTACTTCTTCGCGGAATTCGCATCCCTCATGATGTTGCCGATGAGCTCCGAGTATGTCTTTGTAGCAGTATCGAACCCGAAGGATGCCTCGATGTCATCATTCTTCAGATCTCCGTCGATTGTCTTTGGGCATCCGATCACCTGTACAGGGACCTTGTGTTCCTTGAAGTACTCGGCAAGGACTGCGGCGTTTGTGTTTGAATCATCTCCGCCGATGATGACGATGGCTGTCATCTCGTGCTTCTCTGCAACCTCTGCTACCTTCCTGAACTGCTCCTCTGTCTCGAGCTTCGTCCTGCCGGAGCCGATCATGTCAAAGCCACCGGTGTTCCTGTATGCATCGATTATCTCACCGGTAAGCGTTATGTAGCTGTCATCGGTAAGACCTGACGGACCACCCTTGAATCCGAGCAGGACGTTGTCCTGGCCAGCCTCATGGAGCGCATCATAGAGACCTGCTATGACATTATGCCCTCCAGGAGCCTGTCCGCCTGAGAGTATGACTCCCACTACATGCTTTTTCTTCTCCGCATTGCTCTTGCCTTCGGAGAAAGTGACTTCTCTCATTCCGTATGTATGTGGAAAGAGCTTCCTGATCTCGGCATCGGATGAGACACTCGTTACTTTCTCTCCTTCCTCTGCCCTGATGTTGCTGATCCCCTTCCTGAGCATCCCCGGCATCTTCGGCTTATATGAATAGCGTGACCGCTGAAGTGTCGAAATATTCATCAGAACCTCCTAATGGAAATATTCTATCTCATCGTCTTCTCTGTTTCCATAAAATTATCCCTCTGATACTATATTCTTCATGCTCAGAATCTACGTTGATGCTGATTCAATGACAGAACGGCAGAGAAGCATAATACTCAGAAGAGTCATCGGCAATCCGGAGGCGGAGTGTGTCTTCGCAGCTGACAGATCACTGCCGGATGTGGTAAGGGCCATCGCTGATGACAAGGCCATGAGAAGGAAGCCTTTCAGGGATACTCTTTCTCCTGAGGAGATCAGGAAGATCGGTTCAGGGATCAGGATGGAGGTCGTAGAGAAGGGCAGCAACGCAGCTGACGACTATCTTGTCTCCATAGCTGAGGAAGGAGGGGTTGCGGTCACACATGACATACCGCTCTCTGAGCGCCTCATCGCAAAGGGACTCATCGTCATTGATGACAGGGGAGGCCGTCTCACACAGGAGAACATCAGGGCGAGGATGTCCGAGCGTGAGAACAATGCCATCTTCAGGGAGATGGGGCTCTTTGAGTCAAGGCAGAGGCGTATCGATGAGAGGACTGTCAGGGAGTTCGCTGCGGCTTTTGACAAGGCAGTCTCGGAAGCTGAGAAGAGAAAATAAGGTCAGAAACTGGCATAAGAGGGGACCCGGAGCGTATTAATAAGTATGAACAGGAAAGTCATACTTGCGCGTGGTGATTACCCTTACATAGAAAAGCTCAGGGCAGGGAGCAACTGCTCTGTCGAGATTGTCCCGTCCTGCCATTATCCCCATC
>CALXON010000064.1 GCA_944389985.1 uncultured Spirochaetaceae bacterium
CATTCTCTATGGTCAGCCGGATCAGCTGCCTCTTGTAATTCTCTGCACTCTCATCCATGCCTTCCGGGAGCAAGGGAATTGCAGGGCTTTTATCGCTCATGCGGTACAGCCCCTCTATTCCTTTCTCGTCATACAGCCTCATCCACTTTCTCAGGCTCTGTACGGTAACACCATTCGCCTCACAGAAATCTCCAATACTGATGCTTGGATTATCTCTGAATCTCTTTATCAGGAATTCTTTCTCGAGTGCATTCAGCTGCTTTCCCATGCTTCTTCTCCGTAAGAAATTATCTCACAGCTAAAGGATTATTTTTCTATCCCTTTCTGTCTACTTTCAGAGTAGCAGCATGTCCATCTGTATGGACAATAAGCTTCACAGGAGGAAATGATGAGAATTGAGATACTGAGAGACGGAAAGGCAGTTGTATCTGCAGAGGGAAACGGAGAGGCATACCTTGTCTTCAGAGAGGAGTACATCGATGGAGATGTCATCAGAGTGACTCCTGAACGCAAGGGCTTCCTGACACTTCAGCTTGATGCAATCCTTGGAAGGGCGACAGTGCTGTCAGATGGAAGTGTGTACACATTGCCTGTACCTTTCGGTCAGAAGCATGACTGCTACCATGAGTATGCCTTCAAGGGCTCAAAACACTTCCTGTGGGTGAGAAATGCATATGAATGGGAGACGGACGGATACAGGAACCTCGCCCTGAACGTGTATGACGGACATGACAACACAGCTCTCTTCCCACATGCGAAGGCGAATATAGAGACAAGAGGTGAATCCGTATTCGCGGCAAGAAATGCCATTGACGGTATAGTGGCATCAGACGGACACGGAGAGTGGCCATGGTCAAGCTGGGGCATAAACAGGGATCCTGAGGCGGAGCTCTCACTCGACTTCGGAAGAACTGTGATCATAGACAGGATAGTGCTCTATACGCGTGCGGACTTCCCGCATGACGCATGGTGGACAGAAGGTACATTCTCCTTCTCAGACGGTTCTGAGCTGACAATGCCGCTTGAAAAGAAGGACGGACCGCAGGAGATCACATTCCCAGCAAAGAGAGTCTCCTCTCTGAAGCTGTCAAAGCTCATCAAAGCAGATGATCCCTCACCGTTCCCAGCCCTGATCCAGCTTGAAGTCTATGGAGCTGAAGCCTGATCTACCCTCCGGTTTCAGTCTCTGAGGGCTGTTATAGGTACAACAAACACTCCATCAGGTCTTCTGTACGCGGCAATTGACATACCGCAGATCACACAGAGGACCTTGGGAGGTATGAATCCATCTGCCTGGAAATACCGGCTGATCCTTAAAAGGTTCTCCGCGGCCTTGTCTATCTGATTCACGCCGAGTTTGATCTCAAAAGCACCCCATTCACCGTCATCCTTCTCGATGACGGCGTCTATTTCGTTATTTCTGTAATCCTGATAGTGGTATACATCCGCTTTCATGGCGTCCGCATATGTAAGAAGATCCCTCAGGCACATTGATTCAAAGAGAAAGCCGAAGGTCTGAAGATCTCCGATCAGTTTCTCCTCTGTAAGACGGAGAAGAGATGACGGGAGTGAAGGATCAGGGAAATGCCTCTTCACAGCCTGTTTTACTCTGATGGGAGAACGGACATCTGCGGAGAAAGGAGGAATATTCTCCGTCACATAAAGATCATCCAGTACTGTCAGGTATTCAGAGACAGTATCGATACTGATATCCTGATTATCGATCTCGGTAATATCCTGCCAGATCTTTTTGGTAGTACATGTAGTACTCTCATTTCTTGCCAGAGATCTCAGAAGAAGATGCATTCTGTGGGAATCCCTTCTCTTCGCATCGACATTGAACATGTCGGTTTCAAGAAGTGCTTTTATGTATTCATCAGCAATAAGCCTGCCACCACCTTCCGGCCACCCACCTTCAATGATAAATGATGCAAGCTGTTCAAGCTTCACATCTCCAGTCATCACTGTCTCAATCTCTCCGTTCATCAATGATTTCAGGGAGACCATACCTGAAGATCTGCCTGACTCGAACAGGGACATCGGCCTCATGCGAAGTCGTGCTATACGGCCGGCACCGCTATGTCGTGGCTTCTTATCCTCCTCACGGGATATCGTTGCAGACCCGGTCAGGATGAACTGCCCTTTCCTGCCCCGTCTGTCGATCTCATGTCTCACTGCATCCCATATTTTCGGTACATCCTGCCATTCATCAATCAGCCGGGGAGTCTCACCCTGAATCGCAAGATCCGGAGACAGCTCTGCAAGTGTCCGGGCCTGAAAATTATTTGAGCTGTCATCAAGATATACAGCACTGTTTGAATGATGCGCACCTGTCCATGTCTTGCCGCACCATTTCGGACCTCTTATCCATATACCACCGAATTTCTCAAGATATTCCTCAATGACCCTATCAATTACCCTATGACGATACCCGGCATTTTCCATAGACATCTCCTGGAAGAATATTAACCCGGTATCCGGAAAATATCAAACTGAATCTGTGTAATTTCATGGATTTGATCCGATAGATTTCACGGAGCTGATCCTGCTGTTTTCAGATTCATGCTTTCTGATCACATCCGAGAGGATGAACCAGAGAGGAATGAGATAGAGATAACAGGCTGCAAAGAGAGAGGAGAGGGACGCTCCTATCGTGGAGAGCGGCACACTGCCGGCTATTGACCACGGGATGAGCGGTGCGATGACTATGACACTGTTCTCAAGGGCAAGCGCCCTTCTGCTCTCATTCCTCTCCACCTCCTCACAGAGCTGATCTGTCAGCATCGTAGCGAGTGACTGATTGCATGAGACCATGCTTGTGATGACTGCCACAAGCGTGATGATGAATGAAGACGGAACATGGCTCAGCATCGAGTTTATGACTCTTTTCAGCCCGTTGAGTATCCCTGTAAGACGGAATATTCCGGCGTACGAGGAGGAGATCGCCACAACCAGGGCAACCGTAACCATTGAGAATATACCGCCGCCGTCAATTACTGGGGAAAGTTCTGCAGACGAGGCTTCATAACCGAAAAGAAGAACATCAAGAATCCGCCCGGGTGCCATCCTCTCATAGAAGATACATATGACAAGTGCAGAGATAATGCTTATGGACATTGTCATCTTCGTCCTCACGCGGAAGAATGAGAGGATGAGCATGATGAAGGCGGGGATGAGAGGGATCAGTCCTATTCTGAACTCACTTCTGAAAAGCGCTACAAGATCTGACGACTCATGTGATGCTGATGGGGACATGAGGCTCATGACGAGATAGACTATACAGGTCACGGCAAACGGAACGACAGCACTTTTCATCATCAGCGATATGTTCCTGAAAATATCGGTCCGGGTGATGTCCGCAATGAGAAGAGCACTTGTGGACATAGGAGAGCAGCGGTCTCCGAAAAAGACACCTGAGAGCACGGCTCCTCCTGTGAGAACAGGATCAGCTCCGATGGTATGGCCTGCAGTCATGCATATGACTCCCATCGTGGCGGCACTGCCGAACGATGTCCCTGTCAGGAATGATATCAGTGAATTGAGAAGGAATACCGTGAGGAGGAATATCTCGGGAATGATGGCTCCTGAGGAATAGAGGACTATTGACGGAATCGTTCCTGCGGCTCTCCACAGAGCGGTGAGCATTCCTATAAGGATAAATGTGATAAGTATGTTCCTTATCTCATAAAGTCCGGAAAGAGACATCCTCAGGACCTTCCCGGCAGGATGACCTTTGATCAGGGCATAGGAAAAGAAGATCACATACCCTGCAAGGAGTGCATATACGACAGAGAGGCCACTGGCTATCGTGGTTATCAGGATGAGGGTGAAAAGCAGAAGCGCCAGCAGGTCCATGCAGCCATCATAGAACGGCGGCACCACAGTGTCCACTACCTGTCAGAGATCTATTCCGTACTCCTGTATCTTGCTTATCAGCGTTCTTCTCGATATCCCGAGTTCCTCAGCGCTCCTGGTCCTGTTGCCCTCCCATCTGTGCAGTGATCTGATGATCGCATTCCGTTCAATGTCCCTGAGGGAAACAGCATCGGAAACAGGTTTTGTATCCTTGTTGCCGTCATTGCCGAAAGCAGAACGGAGATCGAGATCCCTGAGCTCAATCATATCAGAGTCTGAGAATATCATGGCACG
>CALXON010000065.1 GCA_944389985.1 uncultured Spirochaetaceae bacterium
AGATCTGCATACTCGCCCATCGGTGAGGACGGAGTAATCGGGTAAATCGCGGCTACATCACTGAAAGCGTATGCTATATGCGCTGCAGCGGTGTTTCCATCAATGGTAACCATTTTCTTGTCTGCCATTATAACACTCCTCAAAAACTGCAATTGTGGCTGAGCCACAGCCTGTTTTGTTGTATCACACAGGAGTCCATAAAAAAAGAATCTCCTGCAATTATGCAGAATACCGCAAGTTAAAAGAGTTGGCAACAATTAAAAGAGGAGCCGGGGAGAAGTTTCCATGAGGAAAGCCTTCATAAGGGATACCGGAATGGCTTAGAGGCGGCCGAGGCCCATCTCCCACACCTCCTGAATGACTTGGTTAGCTATGGCTAACTACAATCTAGCACACTACCCTTTTCGCGTCAACAGGAAAGAATTGAATTTTCAAGGAAAAACAGCCGGAGGGATCACCTCCGGCAAATGAATCAGTATCCTAGCTGACACATAGCATCTGCGACTTTGCAGAACCCCGCGATGTTCGCGCCTCTGACGTAATCCACATAGCCATCAGGCATTGTTCCGTGTTTTATGCACTCATCATGTATGGACTTCATGATTGATCTGAGCTTCGAATCAACCTCCTCTGCGTCCCAGTGCAGATGCATGGCATTCTGGCTCATCTCAAGTCCTGATACAGCCACACCGCCTGCATTCGCAGCCTTTCCTGGAGCAAACGCGACCTTATTCTCCCTGAAGAGATCAGCGGCCTCGAGAGTACAGCCCATGTTGGAGGTCTCTATGACAGCCTTGACTCCGTTGTTTATCAGGGTCTTCGCATCCTCAGCTCCAAGCTCATTCTGTATCGCACAGGGGAATGCCAGATCGACAGGAACCTCCCATGGTTTCTTCCCTTCAACGAACTGTGCCTTGAAGCGCTGAGCATACGGTTTCACAACATCATTGTTGCTGGCTCTGAGGGAGAGCATGTAAGCCCATTTCTCAGGAGTGTTCACTCCTTCCTCATCATATATATAACCGTCAGGACCTGAGATCGTGACGACCTTCGCTCCAAGCTGTGAGGCCTTCATTACAGCTCCCCAGGCGACATTGCCGAATCCGGAGACCGCTATGCGCTTGCCGCGGATATCATCACCCATCGCATGAAGCATGTTGTCCGCAAAGTACATCGTTCCGAAGCCTGTCGCCTCTGGACGGACAAGGGAACCTCCCCATCCGTATCCCTTGCCGGTCAGCACTCCGGTATTCTCCCCGACAATCCTCTTGAACTGGCCATAGAGATACCCTATCTCCCTGCCTCCGACTCCGATATCACCGGCAGGGACATCCGTGTCAGGACCGATGTATTTATAGAGTTCCGTCATGAACGAACGGCAGAAGCGGAGAATCTCGGCATCGGACCGTCCTTTGGGAGAGAAATCGGAGCCGCCTTTGCCGCCTCCCATCGGAAGCGTGGTGAGAGCGTTCTTGAAAGTCTGCTCGAATGCGAGGAACTTCATCGTGCCTTCAGTGACGGATGCGTGGAACCTGAGTCCGCCCTTGTACGGACCGAGCGCGTTGCTGAACTGGACCCTGTATCCTCTGTTGACCCTGATGTTTCCGTCATCATCCTCCCATTCGACCTTGAATGAGATGACCCTGTCAGGCTCGGTGATACGCTCGAGTATCCTGTTCTTTATATACATCGGATTATCGTTAACCGTATCGATGACCGATGATACCACTTCCCTTACCGCCTGGATGAATTCCGGTTCAGAGGGATTCTTCCGTTCGAGATCAGCCATAAAATCATCAAGCCTGTACATAGTCTTCCTCCGATTTCAGGGTAAATCCATATATTAAATGCGTCAAATGAATTTTCTGTATTTGAAAATTTATGAAATCTGTAATTTTCTGGAATAATGCTGATTGAAAGATAAAAACAAGAGATAGTTGATCATATTTTTCATATTACAGAAATTTCAGCTATGGAATTTTAATATTCGGTCAATTTTCAATATGAATTCATTCGTTATATTAAAAATCACCATATGAGAATTACAGGATTATTGTCAAGTAGCACTGAACAGAGCCTTGCTCTATAATCAGGTCTATGATGAACAGTCACATCGCCCGAATAGTTTTCAAAGTATCCTTCGTGCTGCTCGGCATCGTGCTTGCGGTCCTGGTCATCTCCCCGATCGCAGCCCCTGTCTCGGACACATATCTTGCAGCATTCGGATGGACAGCCTCTGTCCTCATGATCATCTCAGCTGTCAGCTGGTTCATAGGGAGGAAATAGAATTGTATCTCCTTGATGAGACATGGCTGCCATTCTCCAATCTGATGCTCAGGCATGTCTACAATGTTCTTCTCATCTGTTCGGATTACGACCGCTTCATGATAGAAGAGGACGGAAGAGTCGAGGAAGAACTGTACAAGGAGTATACAGCCCTCGGACTCTCAAACCCTCCAAAGATCACACACACATCCTCAGAGCCCTCTGCCCTCAAACTCATCGACGAGAGGCCTTTCGATCTTGTGATCACGATGCTTGATCTTGGTTCAGACAGAGTCGAGGGTCTCTGTGAGGAGATAAAGAAGATAAAGCCTGCGATGCCGGTGATCGCTCTCTCCCCATCTCCAGACCACCGCAAGGCAAAGGAGCTCAAAGGAGAGAACTGTCCTTTCATTGACTACCTCTTCTACTGGCAGGGGAACGCATCGCTCTTCCTTGCCATGGTCAAGCTGATTGAGGACAGGATGAACATAGAGCATGACACCGATGAGGCTGATGTCCAGGTCATAATCCTTGTGGAGGACTCTGTCAGATTCATCTCGTCATACCTTCCGCAGATGTACACATGTCTCATCCACCAGAACAGGACATCCATCCTTGAGGCGCTCAATGAATGGGGAAAGACTCTGAGGATGAGGGGCCGGCCGAAGATCGTGCTTGCAAGGACGTATGATGAGGCATGGGATCTCTACACAAGATACAGGGAGAATATTCTCGGAGTCATCACGGACGTGTCCTTCCCCTCTCCGGACGGCAGGGAAGATGCGGGAATAAGGCTTACAGAAGCGATAAAGAACGACAACGAGGAAGTTCCTGTTCTCATACAGTCGACAGAGAAGGAGAACAGGAAGGATGCCGAGCGGCTTGGTGCGGACTTCCTGTGGAAGCTCTCAGACACGATCCTTCAGGATCTGGAGAGACACTTCATAAAATACTACAACTTCGGACCGTTCATCTTCATAAACCCCGAAGACGGCAGCGAGATCGCACGAGCGGACACGATGAGGGAAGTGCAGAACATACTGAAGGATCTTCCCCTTCCTTCATTCCGCTATCATTCAAAGCGCAATGACTTCTCAAGATGGCTCAGGGCCCAGTCCCTGTATACCATCGCATCCCTCATAAAACCGATAAACATCGATGATGGAAGGAGTGATCAGGAGACAAGGGATCTCCTATACCAGACGATCAGGAAATACAGGGCAGAGAGAACAAGGGGAAGCATTGCGGAATTCTCTGCAGAGAACTTCGATGAGACCCTCTTCTTCTCAAGGATCGGAAAAGGATCCCTCGGAGGAAAAGGCAGAGGACTTGCCTTCATAGCAATGGAGATGAAGGCTGCGGGGATAGCGGAGAAGTATCCTGAAGTATATCTGTCCATACCGCGTACCGTCGTTGTCTCAACCGAGATCTTCACCAGATTCCTTGAATACAACGGACTGCAGTCCCTGTATTTCGTGAATGAAAGTGATGAGGATATCCTGAAGCTGTTCCTGGCATCCAGAATCCCTGAAGATGTCGAGAATGATTTCAGGGCCATACTGAGGGTTATAAAGAAACCTTTGTCCGTGCGTTCCTCCTCCCTTCTCGAAGACTCTCACTTCCAGCCGTTTGCGGGAGTGTACCAGACCTGCATGATCTCCAACACAGGAGATGACGGAAAGAGACTTGAGGAGCTGGAGATGGCTGTGAAGACAGTCTGGGCATCCACATACTTCACATGCGCGAAGGAGTACCTGAGAAGCACATACCACTCCATGGAAGAGGAGAAGATGGCTGTCATAATCCAGCAGACAACAGGGTCTGTACATGGCAATCTTCTCTATCCAAACATCTCTGGTGTCGCGAGATCACTGAACTACTATCCCGTTCCGGGGCAGAACGCGGAGGATGGTGTGGGCATGCTCTCGTTCGGTTTCGGAAAGATGATAGTCGATGAGGGAACTGCCCTGAGGTTCTGTCCTGCAAAACCCAAGGCCCCTTCCTCTTCTTCCCTGATAAGCGAGTCTTCGGTACAGGATTCTTTCTATGCGCTTGATCTCTCCGCGCCTTTCAGGCCTCTTGCGGACTCTGACAATCTCGTGTCGGTATCAATTCAGGATGAGGCGGGGCGGCATCCAAGGGCATTCAAGGGAATCGCATCCGTTATGGATACATCCACAGGAATGCTCTCCGAGTCCACGCTCGCCTCAGGAGACAGGATCCTGACATTCAACGGAATCCTGAAGTATGACATGCTTCCCCTCGCCCCGGTCATCCGTGACATGCTCAAGCTGGGAGCCGAAGCCATGGCAGAACCTGTAGAGATCGAGTTCGCAGTCAACACGGAGCATGAGAACAGACCGGACTTCTCCATACTGCAGATCAGGCCGATATCAGGGTGCGCAGGATACAGTGACATCATGATTACGGAGGATGAGAAGAAAAAGGCCCTCATATATGCGGAGAAGGTCATGGGAAACGGTGAAGACGACTCCATCAGGGACATCATCACGATCAAGCCGGAGGCCTTCAGACGCGAGGACATGCCTGAGATGGCGAGGGAGCTGGATGAGCTGAACAGACAGGCTGAGAATGAGTATGTTCTCATAGCAGCCGGCCGTCTCGGCTCTTCAGACAGATGGCTCGGGATCCCGTGCACCTGGTCCGAGATATCCAGAGCGCATGTGATTGTCGAGACAGGACTGAAGGAAATACAGGCAGAACCCAGTCAGGGAACCCACTTCTTCCAGAACATGACATCTCTCGGATGTCTGTATCTGACGATAAACCCTATGTATAATGATGGAAAAGCGGACTATGATGCGATAAGACAGCTGCCTCTTGTGAGGGAGACCAGACATTTCATACATGTCAGGGCAGAGAAACCCCTCATCATAAAGGCAAATGGTCTGAGACATATGGCTGTGATAGCAGAAAGGGAGGAATGATGATCACTCAGTACTATACACCTACCAAAGTGATATTCGGCAGCGGTGCGGAAATGCACGCTGGAAGCGAGCTCAAGGCGAGAAAGGCACAGAAGGTCCTTGTGCACTATGGTTCCGGAAGCGCGGTCAGGTCAGGTCTTCTGAAGAAGGTGACGGACCAGCTTGATAAAGAAGGAATCGCCTATGTACAGCTCGGTGGAGTAAAGCCCAACCCCAGGCTCTCTCTTGTCTATGAGGGAATAGAACTTGCGAAGAAGGAGAAGGTCGACTGGATCCTCGCAGTAGGAGGCGGATCTGTCATCGACAGCGCGAAGGCAATCGCATATGGAGTCTACAACCCCGGAGATGTCTGGGATTTCTACTCAAACAAGAGAGTGCCGGAAGGAGCACTCCCGATCGGAGTCATCCTCACACTCTCCGCAACAGGATCTGAGATGAGCGACAGCTCTGTCATCTCAAATGAGGACGGAGGACTCAAGAGAGGATACAACAGCGATTATTCACGTCCGACGTTCGCACTTCTCAATCCTGAGCTCACCTACTCCGTGTCACCGTATCAGACATCATGTGGTACTGCTGACATCATGATGCACACCATCGAGCGCTTCTTCCATGCGGGAAGAGGTCTTGAGCTCACAGACAATCTCGCGATGGCTCTCATCAGAACGGTCATGGAGAACGGCAAGAAAGCTCTGGAGAATCCTGAGGACTATGATGCAAGAGCGAATCTCATGTGGGCATCATCGCTTTCACACAACGGTCTCATGCAGACAGGAAACGACCAGAGAGGAGACTGGTCGTGCCACCAGATGGAGCATGAGCTTTCCGGAATGTTCGATGTCGCCCATGGTGCGGGTCTTGCAGCGATCTGGGGAAGCTGGGCACGCCATGTCTATAAGACCAATCCTGAGAGATTCGCGCTCTTCGGAGAAGGTGTCTTCGGAATCAAGAGGACAGCAGATCCTGAAAAGGATGCTCTTGATACAATCAGCATGATGGAGGACTACTTCAGATCGATCAACATGCCGGTGAACCTCAAGGAGCTTGGAATAGATCCGACAGATGATCAGATCGAGGAGCTGACAGAGAAGGCTACATTCTTCGGTAAGCGTACCCTCGGTTCATTCATGACTCTCCAGAGAGAGGATATGAAGGCAATCTATCTCGCAGCAAGGAACTGAGGTTCCACTATCAGAAAGAGTCACGGAAAAGAGAAATCCGTGACTCTTTCTTCAGATTTCTCCTGCAATTAACATGAATGACACATTTCATATGTCATCATAGGAAATGATGACTCTGATCACATACAAAAGCCTGTACGGCTCATCTGAAAGATACGCCAGAGAACTGGGGCGCTGTCTATCCATACCCGTTTCTGATATCACGGAAGCAGACACTGAAGGTGTCGGAGAGATAATACATTTCGGAGGTCTCTATCACGGGACTCTGAGCGGGCTGAAAGAGGTCTTGCGGAAACTTGGTCCTTGCACCAGGCTGACCATTGTATCTGTAGGACTTGCTGATCCCGGAAAACCCCAGAACGCAGATAAGATTGACAATGACTTACGATGGATCATACCAGAAGAAGTCTTACGGAGAACAAGGATTTTCCATCTCAGAGGTGCTATGGACTACTCCAGACTGTCACCGAAGCATAAAGCGATGATGTGGATGCTCTGCCAGTTCATCAGAAGGAAGAAATACAGGACAGAGGATGATCAGGCGATACTCGATACATATGGCACAAAAATTGATTTCGTGAACCTCGGCTCTGTCAATGATCTTGCCAGATCAATACAATTTTCCGAAAAACGGAATAAGTAATATATACCTGATCTGCCATATGACAAATCAAGGAGCAACAAACCGCTGGAACTTGCTTTTCGGTTTTTCTGGAATTGTCATCTTTAGCAGACCTTCTTCAAGAAATGGCTTCAGAACACTATAATACAAAGCCGTTCTATCAAGCCCTGTGAATTCTTCCAACTCATTTCTTGATCTTGGAGTCTTACAGAACTCAATTATTCCTTTAGCAGAATTGTTTTCTTTAACGTAACTGCGGAATATTACTTTGAATTCTCCTCTCTCACTATAAAATTCCGGATCGACTAAATTTGCTTTCTTAAACTCGCTCCGTATAGTAGGAATGCCCGAGCCCCTATTCTCAGATATACCAAGGACCTCCAGTATGTCTGAAAGTGTTGGATTTCTGGTTTCCGGTGGTATACTTCCCAGCCTGTCCATCGGAAGAGTACCATATATTCCTCCACTGTTGATAATCTCAATTCTATCTGAATACAATTCCAGTCTTACAGCCATTCCTTCGCTATATACACTGTAATCGCGGTGTTGAAGCGCATTAAGAATAGCCTCTCTGACAGCGACGGGTGGATATTCTGGTATATTGACCCTGTTTCCTTTTCCATCAAAAACTATCGCATTCTTGCGGTTATCGATAACATATGACAATGATGCATCAAGCATATCCTTGATATTTCCTGTAAACCTTCTTGAATCTATGAATCGTGGTGATGATGAATCTTCAAGGACCCCCTTCTCTTCTCCCGGAATGATAACAGCTGTTACTGAAAACTGAGGAAAGAAAGCCTGAGGATAATTTGAAAATGCCATTACCGCTGCAACTGTAGGGTGACCATCCCTCATCAATCCTGATAATTTCAAGATCTCATCTTCTGCCAAAGATGATAAATTAGGTCTTGTATTTTTTACCCCCGATATATATGAAGAAAGAAGTTTATGATCCAGAAATGACAAATCAGCATCCTGAACAACGCGTCTGTCATCATGAATACCCTTATGATAAGCGTCATAGCTATACACTTCATACGGAGTCATTGTCTCATCAGACTCACCTACGCGGGTGAAAGCGCCTTTCAAAGGCCCTAATCCCCGATAATAAACAGGTCTGAGAGAGAAAGAAACACTGGGTATCTCAGCTGATACGACAACTTTACCGTCAATTTCAGCTATAGTGAACAATGGCCGTACTACAGGTTCCATCTGTTTACACTGCTCAACAACATCCTTTTCCAGAGCTTCAACATTATAAACACCGACTATATCGTAATCATCGGCTTCAGAGATTCCGAAAACAATTGTCCCACCATCATCCTGATTTGAAAAAGATGAAAGTGTATCAAATAACCGATGCGGACACCCTTTATTCGCAGCCTTTATTTCCAAAGTCTGACTTTCAGATCTCAATCTTCTTTTTTTATCAACCAGTGCAACCAGTTCT
>CALXON010000066.1 GCA_944389985.1 uncultured Spirochaetaceae bacterium
GCGGCATTGGTCAGGAACAGGGAGTCAACACCGAGCATCCTCATCGTCCGGACAGGGTATACAACCTCATCCATTGAGTAGCCTTCGTAGTAATGGAAACGGCCCTGCATGCACATGACACGACGTCCTGAGAGATTTCCGATGACAAGGCGGCCTTTGTGACCGGGAACGGTTGAGACAGGAAAGTGAGGAATGTCATGATAATCGATGATCACGGCATCCTCTATCTCATCAGCCATATCTCCCAGTCCCGATCCGAGGACGATCGCGATCTCTATTCTTTTATCCCCTGCCTTTTCCCTTATATACGAGGCTGATTCCTCCAGTTTTTCCATCAGATCCATGTAATCATCTCCTAAAACGGTTCTCCGGAAGCAAGAGGAGCTGCGCTCTTCCTGCTTGAGAGTATGAGTGCGACAAGCGTCGCGACATATGGGAACATACCGAGGTATCCGGCAGGTATGTTCTGGAACACGGAGAAGACCTTGCCCATGTTCGCTATCGTCATACAGAGTCCGAAGAAGAATGTCGAACCGAGTATTCCGAGAGGTTTCCACTGTCCGAATATGAGTGCGGCTATTGCAAGGAATCCCAGTCCGTTTATACCGCTTCCCGCATTGTACTCTCCTGCATATGTGACCAGTATGCAGGCTCCTCCGAGTCCTGAGAGAAGTCCTGATGCGATCACTCCGATGTATCTCATGCGGTGCACGTTCACTCCGGCCGATGCCACCGCAGAAGGATGTTCTCCGCACGCTCTGAGCCTCAGTCCGAATGAAGTCCTGTACAGGAGGAACCAGGAAAGCCCCCAGAGCACGAGGCAGATCCATGTCGTCCAGTATGTTCTGGAGAAGAAGAGCGGCCCCAGCAGAGGAATATGTGAGAGGACGGGCACGTCGCTTCTGATGATTCCGCGCACTATCGTGATGTTTCCGCTTCCTGTTATCGTCTGTGCCAGGAACAGGGTTACGGCTGTCGACAGCATGTTTATCGCCGTTCCGGAGATCACCTGATTGGACTTCAGATTGATCGAGGCGAAAGCATGGAGAAGCGAGAGAAGCGCAGAGGATGCCATGGCGACAACTATTCCCAGCACTATGGCGAGAGAGTATGAGAAGCCCGGTATTGCCTGCAGTTTCACGATCGTCGCGGCGGAGGCGAAACAGCCGAAGAGCATGAGACCTTCAATACAGAGGTTGGTCACTCCCGATCTTTCCGAATAAAGTCCTCCGAGAGCTCCCATGAGTATCGGCATTGTATATGCAACAGCAGAAGGTATTATTGTTGTGACAACACTCCAGAATTCCATCACTTCACCTCCTTGCGGCCTTCTCTGGAAAGCTTCCTGAACTCATCCTGAGACAGCTCTCCGGGAGATCGTGTATCTCCATTGGCTTTCATCGCGGCAAGCACCGCCTCCTCCTTCCTGCTGAAGCTTTTCCTGAAGCGTTCATTCCAGAAGTTTGCGAGGATGACATTCGTTGCCGTGAAGTAGATCACGGTCGCGATGATGGTGTCCGCGATCTCAGTAGGTATTCCCGTGGCAGCAAGAGAGCCCTTTCCCATCTTCAGTATGCCGAAGAAGACTGCCGCGAAGAATACTCCTACAGGAGAACAGTTGCCCAGCAGGGCCACTGCAATACCGTCAAAACCTTCATTGGGCATCTTTCCCATCTCCATGATCTCTGAATAGCCGCAGTAGTATGTGGCTCCCGCAAGACCGGAAAGAGCGCCGGCGACAGCCATCGAGATCATTATTGAGGAAGAGACCTTTATTCCGGCATACTCCGCACAGAACCTGTTCGATCCTACAGCCTTCAGACTGAAGCCGAGCGTGGTCTTGGTGAGTATGAACCAGACAACGACCGTCATGATGACGGCAAGGAAGAATCCGTAATTCAATGTCGAGAAGCCTGTCAGACTCCTCAGCCATTCAGCACGGAGAGTGTGCTCCAGCGGTATAGGCTTCGATTTCACGGAAATCGTGGGATCGATGATGAACCGGGGGATGAAATCATAGACGATCCAGTACGCTATCCAGTTGAGCATTATCGTCGAGACGACCTCATGGACATTGAACTTCGCCTTGAGGAAACCCGAGATGAAGCCCCAGAGGGCGCCGGCAAGACCTGCCGTGATCACCAGTATGGGGAGATAGAGGACACGGGGCATGTCCATCGGAAGATAGTATGCGACTATCGATCCTGTGATGCCTCCCATCAGCATCTGTCCTGATGCTCCGATGTTGAACAGTCCTGTCTTGAATGCGAAGGCCACTGAAAGTCCTATGAGCACAAGCTGTGTAGACATTCCCAGTGTGTTTCCGATTCTCCTGCTGCTGGAGAGAGCTCCGAAGAGTATCTTCTCGAATCCGACAAATGGATTCTTTCCTATGAGCAGTATGAACACGCTTCCTGCGATTATTCCCAGAAAGACCGCGGAGATGGATACAAGGAAGGGAGATGCTTTTCTCGCCTCAAGTGTTCGCAGATTCTTTCTCATACGCTCCTCCCTTCTGCCTTTATCCCTGCCATCATGAGTCCGACCGCATGGGAATCGGTCTCATCCGTGTTAACTATATCGATGAGACGGCCTCCGCTGATGACTGCGATCCTGTCAGAGAGATTGAAGATCTCATCAAGTTCGAAGGAGACAAGGAGCACTGCCTTGCCCTTATCACGTTCCTGGACAAGCTGCCTGTGTATGAATTCAATGGCGCCGACATCAAGGCCGCGTGTAGGCTGTACTGCTATCAGAAGCTCCGGATCGCTTGTTATCTCACGTCCGATGATGGCTTTCTGCTGATTACCTCCGGAGAGCTTTCCGGCAAGGGAATCGGCTCCTTCTCCGGAACGCACATCGAATTCCGAGATTATCGCATCGGTATAATCCCGGATCGCAGGATAATCCAGTATGCCATGGTGGCTGAATCCTTCCTTGTAGAACTCCTTTATCACCATGTTCGATGTAAGCGCGGCTCCGAGGATTAGACCCCTCTTCTGTCTGTCCTCGGGAATATGTCCAAGTCCGAGCTCATTGCGCTTCCTGACCGACATCGATGTCATGTCAGTACCTCTGAACAGGATTGTACCGGAAGCGACGGGACGGAGTCCTGTTATCGCCTCGATAAGCTCTGACTGTCCATTGCCGTCGACCCCCGCTATGCCGACGATCTCTCCGCCATGCACGGTGAGACTGAAATCCTTGACTCCCGGAACATGTCTTGAATTCATGACTGAGAGATTCCTTATCTCAAGGATCTTCTCTCCGGGAACCGATGGTGCTTTCTCCGTATGGAACGAGACAGGACGTCCGACCATCATCGCAGCCATGTCCGAAGCTGTTGTGGATGCAACGTCGACCACTCCGACAAGCTTTCCGCGTCTGATGATGGTACACCTGTCAGCAACGGCCTTTATCTCATCCAGCTTATGGGTGATGAGTATGATGGATTTACCCTCAGCAGCAAGATTCCTCATTATGTCCATCAGCTCCTCGATCTCCTGAGGAGTGAGTACCGCTGTCGGTTCATCGAATATGAGGATATCGGCATCACGATAGAGCATCTTGAGTATCTCGACACGCTGCTGCATGCCGACCGTGATGTCCTCTATGTTCATGTCAGGCTCGATCGAGAGACCATATCTCTCAGATATCTCACGGATCTTCTCGGAGGCCTTCCTCACATCGTAGACGAAGCCTCCTTCCTTACCGAGGATGATATTCTCAGCGACCGTGAAGTTATGCACGAGCTGGAAGTGCTGATGCACCATGCCGATGCCAAGCGAGAAGGCATCATTGGGGCTTTTTATATGCACTTCCTTTCCCCTGACCTTTATTACACCTCTGTCCGCATGATAGAGACCGAAGAGAATGCTCATCAGTGTGGACTTGCCCGCACCGTTCTCTCCGAGAATCGCATGGATCTCGCCTTCCCTCACCTGAAGCGTTATATCGTCATTGGCGACTATGCCGGGGAACTCCTTGCGGATGCCGACCATTTCAATTACATAGCTCAAATACAGCTCCTGGGATATGAAAGCCGCCATATTGCAGGCGGCTTCCGGTCAATTTCGTTATCTGATAAGTCCGTCAGCTGTATCCTGAACAGTTATCTTTCCTTCCCTTATGAGAGCGGCAACGGCTGCCACCTCTTCCTCGATCTCAGGAGTCAGGTTCGGATTCGATGCAGGAATTCCAGCCCTGTCATCAGCTACTCCGAGCACAAGATGTCTGCCTCCCTGGAAAGTTCCGTTCGCAGCCGCCATCGCCTGATCGTATGCAACTCCCGTGACATCCTTCATGGCTGATGTGAGTATGCATGACTCGCCGTTTCCCATGTCACCGACCGAGTACTGGTCGACATCAACGCCTACGGCCCATACATCCTCACCGGAGAGTCTTCTGTTCTTCGCCTCGTTTATGACACCGACACCGGTACCGCCAGCTGCGGCGAAGATCGCATCGACACCATTGTCATACATTGCTACCGCAAGCTGCTGTCCGCCTGCAAGATCAGCGAATGATCCCTGATAGACGAAGTTGTTCGGATTCATCGTGATGGATGTGCCGAGGTTATCATTGGCATACTGCACGCCCTGCTGGAAGCCCCAGTTGAACTTCTGTACAGCCGGAATCTCAAGTCCGCCTACAAAGCCTACCTCACCCTCGACCAGCTTCAGTGCCGTGGCGACACCTGCCATGAAGCCTGATTCCTCTTCCTTGAATGTTATCGCGACCGTGTTCTCGCCTATTCCTGCCGCAAGAGCATCATCAATGATGATCATCATGAGATCCGGATACATCTCCTGCGCCTGAGAGACAGCATCTGCGAAAAGGTATCCGGGGCATGCGATGAATCTGTATCCCTGATCATAGAGATCGGAGATCGCTGTCAGATAGTCTGTTGTGGTCGTTCCGGATGGCCTGAGGTATGTGCACTGCAGCCCAAGCTCATCAGCAGCCTTCTTCACTCCTTCGTAAGTTCCCTGATTGAATGAGCGGTCATCAATCGTTCCTGAATCAGTGACCATGCCGAGCTTGAGTCCGTCAGATCCGCTCTCCTTGCTGCCGGAAGCACCGAGGGAGAAGCAGAGAAGGAACACAAGCAATACCACGAGAATTTTTCTCATCATGTGAAGCTCTCCTTATCTAAAATCAGTTGTCAATATGATTGTAAAAGACACTACAGAAGCTGTCAAACAGGCAATAAGATATATAATTCCATATATTATATGTAAATAACAGTTATCAATAATGTGGCGGTTTCCTGTTCGGACGACTCTCTCCGGACTCCTCGATGAGATCCTGCACGTTCATCTCAAGCTTCTCGATACGCTTCAGCATCTCCGCAATCGTCCTGTCCTGTTCCAGCACAACCTCATTGAGCTCGGCATTCTCCTTCTCAAGATAGCTGAGCCTTATCTCAAGTTTCTCAAGTTCGTCTTTCATACAAGCTATAGTACAACAAATACGCTCCTATGAAATGGCAATTTTCCATGGTATCATCTTTTATCATGAAGGGTGAACGCATTGCGCAGCTCGAACTCCTCTTACGATCCCATCCCGAGGGAATAAGAAGAGCGGAAATTGCCCGCCGCCTGGGGGTGCACAGATCCACGATATCAAGGTATGTCGAGGAGCTTTCTGAGCATATCGACATCTATGAGGAGAACAATCTCATAAAGCTGCGGAACAGGGAGGAGAACTCCTCCCCCATGGAACTGTCAGTCTATGAGAGTCTCGCATTCAACATGGGAGCGGAAGCGCTTGCCTCCACTGCGGAGTTCAGAAGTCCGCATCTGGCATCCGCACTGAGAAAGCTGGCCATGAACATGCGCACATACGCCCCGAGAATCAGTGACAATGCGCTCAGCATCGCTGATCAGATCGACAAGTCGATACAGAAGGACAGAGAGAGCGCGGGACAGTACAATCAGGTGCTTGAGGTCCTGATAGACTGCTGGGTCTCCGGCAGGATCGCCAGGATCTCCACGACCACAGAGGACAATGAGGAGATAGAGATCGCTCCATATTTCATAGGATTCAAGGAAGACCAGGGAGGAAGACGGCCAATAACCGTCACAGGACGTCTCCGACATACGAAGGACATCATCACCCTTGATATCTCCTCGATAACAGAGGCTGTGATGCTCGATGAGACCTATACGATTCCAGACAATCTCCGCCCGTTCTCACATAAGGAAGAGGAGAAATATGATGCGATAGACATGATTCCCCTCACACTTCTTCTGAAAGAGAAGAGCGCGCTGAACTCCTTTTCAACGATCGTCCACGGAAAACCCGAGATAAAGAAGATGGATGACGGAAGTCTCCTCTGCCATATGGATGCGGAGAACTCAATAGAACTGCTGCTGAGAATCATACAGTGCGGGACATCCGTGAAGATTCTCGCTCCTGACAGCTACAGGAAGAAGCTGACACAGATGCTTGAGAGCATCATAGCCATCTACAGGTGAGCCATGTATTCAATACTTCTTGTTGATGATGAGGAAGCTGTAAGACACTCGATAAAGGATCTGACTCCATGGCAGGAGTATGGATTCTCAATGCCGCAGGAGGCCTCAAATGGCATGGAAGCTCTTGAGATGATCGCCGAGAACATTCCCGACGTTATCATCACAGATATCCGGATGCCGTACATGGATGGCATACAGCTGATAAAGGAAGTCAGGGAGAATTACTCGGAAACTGTCGAGGTCATATTCCTCTCAGGATACGATGAGTTCACATTCGCACAGACGGCGCTCAGCCTCAATGCTGCGGAGTATGTGCTGAAGCCTGTGAGTGTCGAGTCGATGAGCGCACTTCTATCGAGAATCAGGAAAAGGCTCGATGAGGATGTCGCAAGAGTCTCGGACAGGGAGAAGCTCGAGGCATTCTACCGAGATGCTTTCAACATCTACAAGGAGAAGTTCCTTGTCTCGCTCATAACCCCTACAAGAAGGAAGGACGAGACGATACTCATAAGCAAGGCAAGTGAGTACGGCGTCCCGCTCCATGGCACGATGTTCGCGGTCTCCGTCGTTGATCTTCCTCTGGAAACCCTTCCATCGGTCGCGATGGCCGAGATAGTCGAGGAGGATGCCACGGACAGCGGCAACATGCTCTCCTTCCAGTATGAGAACCAGATCGTCATAATCTTCTCATCGGAGATGACGAAGGATTTCGCTCCGCTTTTCATCAAGCAGATAAACCGCTCCCTCCTCCTGCTCCAGTCCAGGCTGATCCACTACTTCAGCCATCCCTTCAGCATCGGAATCGGAGAGGTGGTGTTCCAGATAAGGTCACTTCCGGAGTCCTACAGAAGCGCGATGGAGGCTCTCAACTACACATACATCTACCCTGAGCAGCACATCATCTCCATCGGGGATATCGAACGGGTGGACAGAGCCAGTGAAGAGAAGGATCTTAGCGATCTGAAAACGGAGCTGGTGATGGCGCTGAAGTTCGGAACCGAGGAGGAGACAGAGACAAAGGTCCACGCTTTCTTCCCCGGACTTACAGAGACTGCGGACATACAGAGCACCGCTCTCTCGATCATCACGATAATATCCGAGATATGCACATCATACGGACAGAACATAGCATCACTTCTTGACGGGGAGGATCTCTTCATCGCACTTTCCCATGCAAATACAGCATCAAGGGCCGAGGAGCTTACCAGAAGGCTCGCCGTTGCTGCGAACAGGATGGCATCAGGAGCGAGGGAGAACTCCCATATACAGTTTGTCGAGAAGGCGAAACGCATCATAAAGGAACGGTATATGGAATCCACGTTCGGTCTGGAGCAGGTCGCTGATGAGATATCAGTATCTCCTGCATACTTCTCGACCACATTCAAGAAGGAGACCGGCCTGTCATTCGTGCAGTATCTCACGAATGTCCGTCTGGAGAAGGCGAAGGAGATGCTCAAGAACACGGATGCGAAGACATATGAGATAGCGGAGGCCACCGGTTTCTCCGAGCCGAACTACTTCTCCTTCACGTTCAAGAAGAACATAGGCCTCTCTCCATCACATTACAGGGCTGAGAAACGTAAATGAAGGCTGGAACGATCTCGATAAGGACAATCATCTCGATCATGATGGCAGTCATGCTGATGATCCTCGTCATCGCAGTCATCATCTCGGTGAATGCCTTCCTCACAAGAGCCATCACAGACATAATGGTCCGGAGCACAAACGAGATCATCACCCAGATAAACAACAACGTAGAGTCCTACATAACCGACATAACCGACATCGCGGCGTATGCGAGGAACCTTGCGAGAGACACCTCCGCAATCGATGCTGATGACATAACATCACGGCTTCTTGCCATCATGGAGTCCCGTGATGACATAGTCCGTATCGAAGCCTTCGGAACAGATGGAGAGCTCCTTCTGACCACTTCTCCATCCGGATCCGATGCGACGGGAAACGAGCTGTGGTTCACCAGAGCGATGAAGGGAGAGGGAGACTTCTTCTTCACAGGGCCCGTGCTCGAGACACTGCCATCCGGACAGGAAAGTCTTGTCATCACCTACTCCCAGCTCATCAGCTATGGAGACATGAACAGGGCGACAAGTCCTGCGATCCTCGTCATCGATCTCAATTTCAGTTCGATCAGGGAACTTTCGGAGAGCGCGAATCTTGCCGCATCAGGATACATCTATTTCCTCTCGAATGACGGGGAGGTGATCTACCATCCCAGACAGGAAGCCATCGACAACGGATCATTCAAAGAGGACTTCGGGGGAGTCGATGAGCATGTCTACGGGATGTACATCTCGCAGTTCGGAGGTCATGAGAGACTGACGATCATACAGACGGTCAGTCAGACAAGATGGAGAATTGTCGGAGTCGCGATGATGGATGAGCTGATGGACGATCTCAGCCTGTTCCGAGTAGGACTGATAATGCTTGCAACTGTCATGATCATCATTTCCGTAATCGTCACATCCATCGTCTCCCAGCGCATCACAAGGCCCCTCAGAAGACTCGAAAGCGAAATGAGGAAGGTTGAGTCCGGTGATTTCGCGATAATCCCTCCGAGAAGCCGCTCGATGGAAGTCGAATCCCTATCATCATCCTTCAGGATAATGGTTGCGAGAATCGGGGAACTGATGAACAGGATCAAGGCCACAGAGGAGGTCAAGAGACAGAGGGAACTTGATGCACTGCAGGCAAAGATAAACCCCCACTTCCTGTACAACACGCTGGACAGTGTGATCTGGATGGCGGAGACCGGTGATAAGCAGGGAGTCGTGAGAATGGTCACGGCACTTGCCAGGCTTTTCAGGATATCGATAGCGAAAGGACATGACATAATAACACTCAGGGAGGAGCTGTCCCATGTCAGCAGCTATCTTGATATCCAGTCGATGCGCTACAAGGACAAGTTCACATACAGGATAGAACTTCCGGAGGAGCTTGAGGATGCTCCGACCATCAAGCTGATCATCCAGCCCATAGTCGAGAACTCGATCTATCACGGTATCAAGTATCTGCAGGATGAGGGCGAGATCATAATAAAGGCTGAATGCTGCGGTGATGACATAAAGATCTCCGTAAGTGACAACGGTGTCGGAATGAGGAAAGAGACTGCGGACGCCATTCTTGATCCTCTCCGGGATGATGTACAGACGTCTGGCAACGGTATCGGGCTGAGAAACATCGATGAGAGAATAAAGCTCTCGTATGGTAAAGAATACGGGCTCTCGATCATCTCGGAGCCCGATAACGGTACGACAGTCACGATACTTATACCTCACCTGCCGCCTATTAAACCCGTCGTGATCAAATCACAGGAATGATCAGAGATCGTTCTTTATATCGATGTTCTCTCCTGAGATTCCGACATATGCGCCCTGCTTTGCCTCAGATGAGTCAGGATGCGCTATGAGCCACTTGTTCCTTGCCCAGAGGAGAGCGTCGCAGGAGACACTGTCCTTGATCTCAGGCTTATCGGTATTGGTTCCCTCGGGAAGAGCCACTATCACACGGAAATGACCACATGGCGCATAGTGCAGAGTGGTTTCATATACAAGGACAGGAACTCCTGCAGGAACACGGAAAGCCTTTACGGAAGAGGAATCAAGCTTCCTTCCGACGAAATCCTCCATCTTGGCGAGAAGAAGCACGAATGATTCCGATGAGACATTCAGCTCGCTTCCACGATGCCACTCAAGACAGTTGAGCTTCGTGTTCGTTCCATTGCAATATCCGATCTGTACCGGCATTCCGCCAAAGACATGATCACTTATGATCTTGTGGACAGACAGCTTCTCAAGAGCAGGATCGGAGGGAACATATACAGTTCCGTCATCCGGACAGGGAGTTGTCGTGTCGAGAACCTGCAGCAGCTCTGCGACATCCATTCCCTCAAGTACATCTCCATATGCTCTGAACTCATCACTTCTGACGTCGAGAATCTCCATTTAATACACCTCCTGTGAACCTGTTAAGCGGCTCAGCCTTAATGATTATACTCCGAATCCCCGCTCTGCAATACCATTGTATATGGTATCCAGACATATCTTTCATCTGTTATCGGGAATCCGATGGCCGATTCTGAGGGAGTCCGGCCCTCTGCAAGTTCCTTTGCGATGTTGTATATGGCCTTTGCCTGGTTCTCTGCATCATTCAGGACAGTTCCGAGAAGTGTTCCATCTGAAAGGGCATCATACGCTTCGGGAATGGCATCACAACCGATCACAGGCATATATCTTCCTGACGTGAAGTATCCGGCCTTCTCAAGGGCATCTATCGCACCGAGTGCCATCTCATCATTATTCGAGAAGACAGCCTCTATCGAGTCTCCGTATGTGATGAGGAACTGTGTCATCAGTGACTCCGCCTTCCCCCTCTCCCACATCCCTGACTCCTCATCGAGTCTGTCCAGAGATATCCCGGCCTCCGCAAGGGTCTTCATCAGATACTCGCTTCTCAGCTCCGTATCCTGATGCCCCGGCTCACCCTTGATGATCACGAACTGGAGCTTGCCGTCCCCGTTACGGTCCGCTTCAGGGTGGTCCTCCCAGTAATCTATGAATATTCTTGCTGCAAAGCGTCCCGCAGCCTCAGCCCTTGCCCCGACATAGTAGACTTCATTCCACCTGGCCATATCATCGGCAAGAGGTTCCCTGTTGAAGAAAACAAGCGGGATGCCGGCTTTACGGCACTTCTCGATTATCACACCGGAGGCTGTCCTGTCGACAGGATTGACTATTATCGCGGAAGCTCCTTCCTCAATGAACCCTGCAATCTGCTCGTTCTGCTTGTTCTGGCTGTTCTCAGGATTCCTTATGACGATCGGTATGTCACCATCACTGAGCCTTTCAAGATGATCTCTTATCTCTCCGATGAACGCATCATCAAAGCGGTAGACACTCACTCCGATGAACATACTCTCCTTCTCTCCTCCAGCGGAGAGGGAAACAAGAGCGATGGAGATGAACAAGAGGATAAGTACTGTACGGCGCATGGACCTGTAAAGAAAGGCCGGGCAGATGCCCAGCCTTCCGTCTTCCTCATTTCTTCTTGAGGTACTTGATGCTGTCAAGGGAGACAGCCGCGAGAATTATGAGACCCTTGAACACGAACTGGAGGTTCGTATCGATTCCAAGGAAGGTGAGACAGTATGTGAGTGAGGTGAAGATTATGACACCGATCACCGCTCCTCCTATCTTTCCTATACCTCCGTTGAACGATATGCCGCCTACAACACAGGCTGCGATCGCATCCATCTCATATCCCTGACCCGTTCCGGCACTTGCGTTGGCCCTGAAAGCCTCAAGGAAGGAACCGCATCCGTAGAAGATACCTGCCATCATGAACACAAGGAGCGTGACCTTGAATACGGAGATACCGGAAACGGCTGCTGCCTCTGCATTGCCACCGACTGCATACATGTTCTTTCCGAATGTAGTCTTGTTCCAGATGATCCATGCGATGACTGCTGCGATGATCGCAGGAATGATCAGTTTCGGGAATGTGATCAGCTGTCCGTTGATGACTCCCAGAGTCCACCTTCCACCGATAAGATCCTTGATTCCCCTGTCGATGGATCCTACAGGTGTTCCTGATGTACCGAAGAACAGGAGACCGTAGATGATCAGCTGGGTACCGAGAGTGGAGATGAACGGATGCATCTTCAGTTTTGCCGAGAAGAATCCGGAGAATGTCGCGAAGAATGTACAGAACAGTACTGAAAGGATAAGCGCCATCAGAACTCTCACGAGCATCGGTATTCCTGAGAAATCCCACGGGCCCATTCCCATGAATGAGACGATGTTCATACCTGGATGGAGGATGAGACCTGTCGTCACAGAACCGAGTGCGACCATACGTCCTACGGAGAGGTCGGTTCCTGCAAGAAGGATAAGACC
>CALXON010000067.1 GCA_944389985.1 uncultured Spirochaetaceae bacterium
GAGGGCATTGCCAGTGAGATATCTGAGGGACAGCAGTCCTTCAGGGAGGGTTCGAAGTCGTAGAGATCGTTGTTGAATGTGGCGACCTTAGACCTCTTTCCGAGTCTGAAGTCTCCGACTCTCTGCATCAGAGGCTTTCCACCTCCCATGAGAGCTGCCATGACTCCGAGGTGCTCCGCAAACTCCTGTCCTGAGGCAAGTGGCTGTGTGAAGCGTACTGTCTTCAGGATGGCGAAGTTTACAAGTCCGTTGTTCTTTGCGGCATCGGCAGCATATGCGTGTCCGTTCACCGAATACCAGACATCTCCGCGCTCTGTGACATACTTTTCCTTTACGACGTGTGCGTTACCGCTGTTCGTACAGAATGTCCTTACCTTCTCAGGGAAATAGAACTTGGGATCATAGTAGTCCTTGACGATGGGGTAGTGCTCTATCCTCGTCTCAACACGGATGCCAACATCAAGTATGTTGTCCATATACTTAACATCAAGCTGATGCATGACATCCTGCAGGAAATGGAATCCATGGCGGCCCGGAGCGATGAGTATTGTCTTGTATCCGATCTCCCTCATGTCAGTCGTGATGAATTTCTGCTCGTTGTTTATGGAGAGCATCTCCTCCCTGAGGGAGATTGTGACACCCTTTTCCTGGAGCTCTGTCATCAGTTTCTGTATCAGCCTGAGTCCGCCGTCCGTTCCGAGGTGTGTCTGCTGGATCTCAAGAAGAGAACATCCGAGCTTCTCCGCTCTCATCTGGTATATGCCTATATTCGACTTCGGAAGTATGTCGGGTTTGAGGAATGCCTTCACCTTCTCAAGGTATCTGCCTGCAGTCTCCTCGTCCCAGTATTCGAACGGAAATCCGATGGGGTAGGTGAAGTTCATCTTGCAGTCATTGCGCATACCGCCTGTTGATACAGGAGCCTTGTCGATCATGAGGATCGAGAGATCTTTCTTCATATCGAGAAGCGAGAACGCTGCTCCCATGCCTGCCGGACCTGTTCCGACTATAATAACATCATACTTTTCCATCAGCCCTTCCTTGAGTTGCAGAGATAATACGACCTTGTGTATTATGCATCGAAAGTCTGTTAAGGGCAACGCGCCTATATATATATTAAGCAGATCACCGGAGCTTCGGGACAGATTGTGATTGTGCTATTTCTTCCATTGCAATGAGATAGTCAGGTAACTTGCAATTTTTGGTGATCTTTGCTGTAATTCTATTGCCATGTGGCACCGATTTTGGTAATATAACCAACGCATGTCACATCGAGGGCGTGATTTGCCTCTGTAGCTCAGTCGGTAGAGCACAACCATGGTAAGGTTGGGGTCAGCGGTTCAAATCCGCTCGGAGGCTTAGAATATTTTGAGGAGTATATAGATGGCTAGCTCAAAGAAGAAAGGACCAGTAGAGAAGATTGCTCTTCAGTGCACAGAGTGCAAGCAGAAGAACTACACGACGGAGAAGAACCGCCGCAACACTCCGGGTAAGCTTGAGCTTATGAAGTATTGCCCGTTCGAGCACAAGCACACTCTGCATCGTGAGACAAAGATAAAATAAGAGGGTTCATTCCAGGGTGCGAGCAGGTCAGTAGCTCCAACGGCTAGAGCACTGGTCTCCAAAACCGGGTGTTGTAGGTTCGAATCCTACCTGGCCTGCTGGCACTCTGGGAAACCTGATCTGAGGAAGAGTCAATGAAGAAGATCGGAAGATATTTCAAGGAATGCTGGCTTGAGATGAAGAAAGTATCATGGCCGTCAAGGCAGGAAGTCATCCATTCGACATGGATCGTCATTGTTTCCACAATCCTGTTCGCTATCGCGCTCGGTCTTGTCGATACACTTCTCGGGCTCGGGCTTGATCTTATTTTCTAGGTGGTAAGATGGCTAGAGGCTGGTACGTTGTACATACATATACGGGATACGAGCAGAAGATCGAGAGAATCATAAACAAGCTCCGTGCTTCTGATGGCGAGTTCGCAGCATACTGCACAGGTGTCAATGTCCCGATGGAGCAGGTCACTGTCATAAATGACAAGGGCGAGAAGAAGACCGAGATGAAGAAGGTCATTCCCGGCTATATTCTTGTCGAGCTTGATCTGCCTGAGAACACATGGCGTACCGTCACTGCCAAGATTGCCAGAATTCAGGGAGTGACAGGCTTCCTTACAGCAGACAAGACGGGTAAGAATCCTCCGAAGCCGCTTTCAGCCAGAGAGCACAGCGACATTCTCCGCCGTACAGGTGAGATGCCGGAGGAGAAGGTATTCCGTCCTAAGCAGGATTTCGAGAAAGGAGAGGAGGTCAAGGTCATTTCCGGACCGTTCGCTTCCTTTAACGGAACCATCGATGAGATCGATAATGCAAAGGGAAGGCTCCGTCTTTCTGTGCAGATCTTCGGTCGCTCAACTCCTGTCGAGGTTGATTTCTCTCAGGTTGAGAAGGTCCTGGTATAAGTCCAGGGCCATTGGTTTTTTACATTAATTTGAAATCTCCCCTGCATGCAGGGTGGGAGCTCTTCGTTGAAGAGCGTTAATACCAGCG
>CALXON010000068.1 GCA_944389985.1 uncultured Spirochaetaceae bacterium
GCCCACAGTGCCATAGCCGCTGTTTTTCCGGGAGGAAGTGCGGAGCGTGTCGCAAGGCATATACCCAGAAGAAGGACGACAGCTGTCCATGGAGAGGCTCTCTTCCAGGAAGCTGAGGATCTGGGCTTCTCCTTCGATACGATAACGACGCAATTCGTCTACACGGAGAAAAGCATTGATGTCACGGTTCCTGTCTCATGCACGTTCAGGAAACTGTCCATCGATGACAGGACATTCGTTCTGGATCACTATACGCTTCTCGATGAGAAGGAGACTGTCGAGCACCTTCAGCGTGGCGACATGATCGGACTTGAGGTTGACGGTGACCTCGCCGGTTTCACAGGCATACATACAGAAGGTTCCATGGGTATGCTGTACATCAGGGAGGATATGAGAAGAAGCGGCTACGGAGCACTTCTTGAGCGTCATCTCATATCCACACTTCTCTCAGAAGGCCGCATCCCGTACTGCCATATCATAGAGGGGAACACAAAGAGCTTTCTTCTGCAGCAGAAGCTTGGACTTGTTCCGTCTCCCATTCCAGTGTACTGGGGATAAGATTCAGAGATTTTTTTGAATTTTATCTGCGTTTATTAAAGTTTATAAGCGTTTATTGAACTTTATCAGCGTTTATAAATGTTTTAATGCGGAGCCGGATCGTCTGACTGATGAGTGTAAATGAGTTTTTTCAGGACTTGCCGACAGTCCATGATTTCATGTAAATATAGTTCCCGGAAAATTCAGGAGATCATTTTATGCTACTACTTGAAACAGCAGCTGCAGCAGCCGCAGAGGATATCGGGCTTGTTGATGTCGTGGAGGATATCTCCACAGGACTGGAGAATGGCTTTCACATACCTGCATTCGTGACGACAATCATCATTGCAGTCATCATACTGGCTGTCGCGAAGATTCTTGTCGCGATAATCAGGCACTCGATACTGAAGGTCTCTCAGAAGAGCAGGAAGTTCACCTTCATCATGGCCCAGCTGGTCTGGAAGCTCTTCGCGACGCTCATATGGATCATCGCGATAGTCGCTGTACTCGGTATTTTCGGAATAGATCTCACACCTGTCCTTGCAGGTCTTGGAATCACAGGTGTCGTTCTGGGCTTCGCTCTTCAGGAATCCATCGCATCGTTCTTCAGCGGCATCATGATAGCCGTCAACAATCCGTTCCGTGTTGGTGACTGGGTTGATATCGGGGATATCTCCGGAACTGTGGAGTCAATGGATCTGATGTGCGTGACACTCTCCTCAGGAGACAACAAGAAGATCACGCTGAACAACAAGAATGTCTGGGGAAACACGATCGTCAATTATTCATATATCGACAGGCGCCGTATCGACATGACAGTCACTGTCAGGTACACAGATGATCTGGAAAAGGCAAAGGAAGCCATCAGGAGCCTTCTGGGAACATACCCCGAGATACTCTCCGATCCGGCACCTGTTGTCGAGGTGAATTCATATGGAGAATCCTCCGTCACGATAATCGTCCGACCATGGGTTCTTCCTTCTGATTACTGGAAGGTCTACTGGAGATTCAATGCGGACATCCTCAAAGCCCTCAGGGCAAACGGGGTGGACATGCCGTTCAACCAGCTTGATGTCCATATAGTCCAGCAGGATCAGTGAATTGATTTATAACAGACATGAATGCAGGGGTTCTCACATGGGAGCCTCTTTCTGATGCTGTGATACCTTCCTTTTCTCATGATTCCTTTCCGATGATTATGAATTGAAAAATATATACAGAAATTTTAAATATTTATGCATAGGCAGTAGTCATTCATCGAGTTTTATGTATAATTATGCTGTATCATGGAGGAAATATGGTAAAGGCTGCTGTTTTGGGCGCGACAGGTTATGCGGGGGCTGAGCTTGTAAGGCTCCTCTCATTCCATCCTGAAGTCGAGATCGTGTATCTTGCATCTCATTCCTATGCCGGAAAGAAGTTCTCGGATATATATCCGGCAATGCGTGGTGTCTGTGACATGATCCTTTCCGATGATGATATATCAAAGGCATCTGCAGATGCGGATGTGCTTTTCATGGCGCTTCCTGCGGGTATCGCCAGTGAGGCGGTGACTCCTGAGCTGCTCTCGAAGTGCGCCGTCATTGATCTCGGTGCTGATTTCCGCCTCCATGACAGTACTGTCTATGAGACATGGTACAAGAAGGAGCACAAACATCCAGATCTCCTGAAGGATGCGGTGTACGGGCTGCCGGAGATTCACAGGAGTGCGATAAAGGGAAAGAGACTCATAGCCAATCCGGGATGCTATACGACATGCTCGATCCTCACTCTCTATCCTCTTGTGAAGAACGCCCTCATCGATACCTCCACGATAATAATAGATGCCAAGAGCGGGACATCGGGAGCCGGAAGATCAGAGAAGGTCACGTCTCTCTACTGTGAGGTGAACGAGAGCATAAAGGCTTACGGTGTCACTTCCCATAGGCATACTCCGGAGATCGAGCAGGAGCTTTCAGAGGCTGCGGGAGAGAACATCGTACTGCAGTTCACTCCACATCTTGTTCCGATGAACAGGGGAATCCTCTCATGCTGCTATGCCAGACTGAAGCCGGGCGTGGGGCCTGAGGATGTGAAGAAGGCGTACACGATCTATGATGGTGAGGCATTCATCAGGGTGTCTTCAGATATCCCTGAGACGAAGCACGTCACCGGTACCAACTTCGTTGATATAAGTTACCGTGTCGATGAGCGTACAGGAAACGTCATCGCGATCGGAGCGATAGACAATCTGGTCAAGGGTGCGGCCGGTCAGGCGGTCCAGAACATGAACATAATCTCGGGTCTTGATGAGACAGCAGGGCTTCTTGCCGCTGCAGGCCCGGCTTTCTAGGAGAACAATGATGACAGTTATAGAGAATGGCGGAGTATCGACGCCGAAAGGGTTTCTTGCATCAGGCGTGCATGCCGGTCTGAAGAAGGTGAAGAAGGATATGGCTCTCATCGTATCGGAGTGCGATGCGGTGGCGGCAGGAGCATTCACGACGAACAAGGTTAAGGCGGCTCCTGTCCTCTGGGATATGTCCATACTCGGAAACAGCGTGCACAGGGCGATCATCGTCAACAGCGGCAATGCCAATGCCTGTACCGCAGAGCGCGGGCTGAAGGATGCGGAGGAGACAGCGTCATATACCGCATCACTTCTGAATACGGAGACGGAGAAGGTCTTCGTGTCATCAACAGGTGTCATCGGTGTCCCTCTCGATATGGAGAAGATAAAGGCGGGAGCTGCGATGCTTGTTCCCGCTCTCGGAGACAACGGCCATGATGCTGCTGTATCGATAATGACAACCGATACGTTCGCGAAGGAAGCTGCGGCTTCTGTCGAGATAGGCGGAAAGACCGTGACTATCGGAGGAATTTCAAAAGGATCGGGAATGATCCATCCCAACATGGCGACAACACTCTCATTCATCACGACAGATGCTGTCATCGCCAAGGAAGACCTCCAGTCCCTTCTCGGAGTGACTGTGGATGACACATACAACATGGTCTCTGTCGATGGTGACACATCAACCAATGATACGGTCCTCGTACTTGCAAACGGCATGGCCGGAAATGAGATGATAAAGCCGGGAACCGCTGAATGGGCCCTGTTCGAGGAGGCTTTCAAATATGTTCTCGGGACACTTGCAAGGTATCTTGCCCGTGACGGGGAGGGAGCCACCAGATTCATCGAGATGAATGTCGTGAATGCGCTTACGAAAGAGGATGCGAAGACTCTCGCACGCTCTGTTGTCTCTTCATCACTCGTGAAGGCGGCTTTCTTCGGTGCCGATGCGAACTGGGGACGCATCCTCTGCGCGATGGGCTATTCAGGGGCTGAGTTCGACCCGTCCCTGATAGATCTTGTGTTCACATCACCTGCCGGCAGCATACAGGTCGTGAGAAACGGTGAACCGCTTCCGTTTGATGAGGTGCTTGCGAAGAAGATCCTCTCCGAGAAGGAGGTATCCGCGACCGCTGACTGTCATCAGGGCACATTCTCCGCATCTGCATGGGGCTGTGACCTCACATATGACTATGTGAAGATCAACGGGGACTACAGGAGCTGATATGTACGAGAAAGAAAGAGCTAAAGCCGATGTGCTCATCGAGGCCATTCCATACATAAGGAAGTTCGCAGGAACGACAGTTGTCGTGAAATATGGTGGTTCTGCGATGGTCGATGAGAAGCTGAAGAAGTCCGTCATCAAGGATATCGCACTTCTTAAATACATAGGACTGAGGCCTGTGATCATCCATGGAGGCGGCAAGGAGATAACGGCTCTTCTTGACAGGCTTGGAAAGGAGACGATGTTCGTCGACGGTCTGAGAGTCACCGATGCGGAGACCGCGGGAGTTGCCGAGATGGTCCTCTCCGGCTCGATCTGCAAGAGCCTTGTCGAGAATCTTGAGTCGGTCGGTGTGGAATCGTGTGGAATAAACGGTAAGGACGGACACACGCTTCAGGCGAGGAAGAAGGTTGATGAGAAGGGCCGTGATCTCGGATTCGTCGGGGAGATCGAGAAGGTGGATATCCACCTGATAGAGACTCTGCTGGATGCAGGTTATGTCCCTGTTGTCTCTCCCGTAGGCGTCGATGCCTACTCGCAGACATACAACATCAATGCGGACTACGCCGCATCTGCTGTGGCAGGAGCTCTCAATGCGCAGAAGCTCGTGTTCCTGACCGATGTCGAGGGAATACTCAGGGACAAGAATGATCCTTCATCGATCATCAGGAGGATGAACGCGAAAGAGGCTGTGGATATGATAGCGGACGGCACGATAAACGGTGGTATGATTCCTAAGGTCGAGTGCTGTCTCGATGCGCTTGAGAAGGGAGTTCAGAGCGTGCACGTCCTCGATGGCAGACTGCCGCATTCACTCCTTCTCGAGATCTTCACGGCAGATGGAATCGGAACAATGGTCACTCCGGAGGTGAGAAATGTCTAATAAATCAACAATCGGACTCGCAGCAGAGAACTATATGAAGAACTATGCCCAGTTCCCGGTCTCGATAAAGTCCGGAAAGGGTATGTATGTGACGGATGAGGACGGGAAATCCTATCTTGATTTCGTCGCAGGTATCGCGGTCAACGCACTCGGGTATGGCGATGAGGACGAGAAGAAGGCTCTTCTTTCTGTTCTCGATGACGGTGTGCTTCATATCTCGAATCTGTACTACAATCCCCATGCCGTGCATGCGGCTGAGATGATCAACAGGCTTGCAGGTTCTGACAAGGTCTTCTTCTGCAACAGCGGTGCAGAGGCGAATGAGGCTGCGTTGAAGATTGCGAGAAAGCATGGCTCAGCTTCAGGTAAGAGCACAATAATCTCATTCGGCCATTCATTCCATGGAAGGACGTATGGTGCCATAACGGTCACCGGTCAGGAGAAGTATCATAAAGGTTTTGCCCCGATGCTTCCAGGAGTCGTGTATGCCGAGTTCAACAACCTCGATTCCGTCAAGGCACTGATTGATGATCATACGGCGGCGATCATAGTGGAGCCCTTGCAGGGTGAGGGTGGAATAATCCCAGCGGAGAAGGACTTCCTCTCTGGCCTCAGGGAGCTCTGTGACCAGTATGGAGCCTATCTCATATTCGATGAGGTGCAGTGCGGACTTGGCCGCACCGGAAAGCCTTTCTGCTTCCAGCACTATGGTGTGAAGCCGGATCTCCTCACTCTCGCAAAGGCACTCGGCGGAGGACTTCCGATGGGCGCCTGTGTGGCATTCGGCGCTGCCGGAGATGTGTTCCAGCCTGGTGATCATGCAGCGACATTCGGCGGAAACATAGCGGCATCGGCACTTGCAGAGGTCCTTCTTGGAAAACTCCCGGCTCTCGCTGATTCCGTTGCTGAGAACGGAAAGTACCTTTCGGCAAAGCTTGAGGAGATCAGAGAGCGCCATCCTGACAAGGTCACAGCCGTCCGCGGTATGGGATTCATGCAGGGTCTCGATCTCTCCGTTCCACCTCGTGATGTCATCTCAAAGTGCATGGAGAAGGGACTTCTGGTCTGCTCGGCAGGCTATACAGTGCTGCGCTTCGTTCCACCACTCATCGCATCAAAGGCTGATATCGACAAGGCTGCAGCCATTGTAGACGAGTCCCTCTCAGAGCTCTGATCACTGATGTCTTCTCAGCCATTCCTCATCTTCATCGGTGAGGTCTGTGCTGATCTCTCCTTCATGACGTCTGATCCTTCCTCCCGGTGTCTTGTAGAAAGAGAAATCGGGTTCAGGAGGAAAGGACGCCTCTTCTTTGTCTGTGGTGTATTCAGGAAGTACTCCGTTCAGGAGGTCCATGATGTTTTCACTGGCAGCCTTCATGAATGGAACGGCGTCATCACCATTGAGTATTCCGATCATTTTCATTATCAGTGGAGCAGGGTAGAGTGACATGTTCGTATACTGCATGTCCTTTGCTCTCTCAAGCATCTCAATGGCTTTTTTCCTCTCTCCATAGTGCATGTGGATGATGGCGTAGTGTACATACGGGTCGGAGAATGTCGGCTGCCAGATACCCAGAAGTGAGAAGAGAGTCTTTCCCGCTTCCTCGAATCTGCCCTCCGCCATATGCAGCACCGCCCTGAAATCCTCCAGTGCAGGTACATCAGGCATTTTCCTGTCATATTCTTCAAGACGTGAGCTGAAAGCATCCAGACGTCCTGCCTTCAGATAGTAATTCAGCATGTTGATCTCAAGACCCCTGCTGCTGTATCCGGCCCTCTCCGCATCTTCTGCAAGCTCTATGGCTTTCTCCGGATCACCCGTCATGAAGTAGTACTGGGAAAGGGTGGCCTCACCGTGGTATCTGAGCTTATCCTTC